>JAIFLS010000101.1 GCA_020048935.1 bacterium
TGGCGAAAAAGTCGAGCTTGAGCCCGATATTCGCGAAGAACAACGGCACAAACAGCGAGTGTACCATCTGCGAAATAACACTGCGCGTCTGTTCCGAAAGGCTTCGTGCCTCGCCGACCACGATACCGGCAATGAAGAAACCAAAGAGCGCATGAATCCCCAGCTTCTGCGTGAAGGCTCCGAAAAGCAGCCCCAGAAGCACCACAATCGTGAGTGAAGTGCCCGGCTCGGGGAAGTTCCTGCGCTTTACCGAATCAAATAGCCGCGTCGATAGACGCCTCCCGATGGTTAGCGCGAACGCGGCGAAGCCAATGGTAGCGACAAACACAAAAGCTATTGGCCCCAAGGCCACGGTCCCGGACGTGAACGTTCCCAGAATGATCGTGAACAGGACCCAGCCGATGATATCGTTCACCGCCAGCGCGGACATGACCAGGAAGCCTAGATCCGCCTTCAATATCTTGAAATCGTGCAGGACACGGGCAGCCACCGGTAATGCACTTATCGTCATCACGGTCGCCATGAAAAGGGAAAAGATGACACGCTGGTCGGGATTCACCAGATACCGGTCGGGGAGCCAAACGACGACGGCGAATGCCACGACCATGGGGACAATGACATCGAAAAGGGCGATCACCAGAGCGCTGCTGCGCTGCCGCCATGCAATAGAGAAGTCGAGTTCAAGCCCGGTATCCAAGAGTAGAAACAGGACGCCGATCCAGGCAAGCGTGTCCAACATGGCCTGCTGGATCGCCTCGGGAGGAAATAGTGACTGTTGCAATTCCGGCAGGAACCGCCCCATGATAGTCGGTCCCAGCAACAGGCCAACCAGGATCTCCGCCGTCACCGCGGGTTGCTTAAACCGTTTGAACACTTCGCCAAGACCGCGTGCACACCCCATGAGGATGAAGACCTGCAAGAGGAAGAGAAATATTTGCGACTCTCCAAGATGATGCATGGGATCGTCTCGTGGTTATTGCCCAAACGTATCGATTGAGCCTGATTATATTTTCACCGGTACTCGTTCACGACGCGCTCACTTTATGTGGTTTAGAGCCCTGGCGCAACCGGAAAAAGTAGATGTTTACATTACCGTCTTGTGTGTTACGATGCTGGCGTGGTCAAGCATATTGTAACCAAAACACAGGAGGTTACCTTGAAAGCACATATCTCCAGCAGCACCATCGCCGCGATCCGCAGTCCCGCCATCCTGGATACCCTTCCATACGGGGCCTATATCACCGACATCGACCGCAGAATCGTCTTCTGGAGCAAATCGGCGCAACGCATCTTGGGGTGGACCGCCAATGAGGTGACTGGCCGGAACTGTTCCGATAATATCCTCGTGCATGTGGACAAGGACGGACACGAGCTCTGCGGCAAGGAATACTGCCCCCTGCACCGCAGCATCGTCACCGGCACCCCCAGTGCCGAGCCGATCCTGGTATACGCCAAGCACCACTCCGGAATTCGAATCCCCGTCGAGGTAAGCGTCGCGCCGATCCGGGATGACAACGGCCAAGTGGTCGGCGGCATCGAACTGTTCCGCGACCTGTCGGAGCTTGAATCCGACCTGACGCGGGCACGCGAAATCCAGAACACCCTGCTGGAATCCCCCCTGCCGGCAGACCCGAGGCTGGGTTTCGACATCCGGTACACCCCCAGTGCAGTGGTCGGCGGCGACTTCTACCGGATTGAGCGGCTTGATTCCGAACGCTATGCCATCATGCTGGCAGACATCATGGGCCATGGCGTGGCGTCCGCGCTCTACACGATGCTATTGAGATCGCTCTGGGAGGATTTCCGCCCGCTGCTGCCGGATCCGTCGGCCTTCGCCGCCGAACTTAACAGCCGGCTCAAGACGCTGGCCGGAGACTGCGGTTATTTCGCCACGGCGATCTGCCTGGTGGTAAATGCCGCCACCGGGCGGATACAGTATGTCCGCGCCGGTCACCCCTCCCCGATCCTGCTCCGCGCCGGACGCGCAGCCCCCCTGCCCGACGCCAGCCAACCGGCGCTGGGGATGATCCCGGACATCGCCTACACGGAATCGCAGGCCGTCATGAACCCCGGCGACACCCTCCTTCTTTACACCGATGGAGCCATCGAAGCCTGCGATCTCGATGGGCGGGAGCTGGGCACCGAAGGCCTGGCCGCGATACTCGCCAACCCACCGGCTGGCTCCGCCGAGCTCTCTGGCATGAACCGGGTGGAGGAATCCATTTTAAGATATTCCGGATCGCTCCATCCCACCGACGACCTGACGCTCATCGCCATCACACGGCGCGATTAAACCCCGTCGTAGTTCCCGATGGGCCGGTACCAGATATTGCGGAAGCGAACCAGGTCGCCATGATCCTGCAGCTTCAACGGGCCTGTTGGCGCGTGAGCCTTGTACGAGTAAACGTCACGATGGCCAGTGGGGCTCATGACCTCCACGTGATTGTGCACCACGACTCCGTTGTGGATAAGGGTCAGGTAGGCAGGCGACACCAGGCTGATGCCGTCAAAGCGTGGCGCGGTCCAGAGCATGTCGTAGGTGTGCCAGTCACCGGGGATTGAGCAGGCGTTCACCAACGGCGGGTACTCCCCGTAAACGCTGGCGGTAATACCGTCGGCGTAGGTGGGGTTCTTATACCCGTCGAGAACCTGGACTTCGTAAACGCCCATCAGGAACACGCCGCTATTGCCCCGGCCCTGGCCTTCTCCCTTGATCTCGGCAGGACAGGCAAACTCAAGGTGGAGCTGACAGTCCCCGAAGCGGGTCCTGGTGCGGATGTCGCCTGTGCCGGGTTTCACGCGCATGGTGTCGCCAACGATTTCCCACTCCGCATCGCCGCCCTTGACCGATTGCCAACCGGCAAGATCACTGCCGTCAAAAAGGATCACCGCATCGCTTGGTGCACCGCCTGGCGCAGCAGCGGGGGTGACGACGCGCGGTTGCGGACGGTTGCCGTCGTGCACGTGCCATTTGCCGCCGGGGAGTAAAGGGGTATCGTTATAGCCGAAGGTCGCCATCGTCGTCTCCTTGTTTATGCTACCGACTCGTGGATTCACAACAGCGCAAATCCACATCCGGCAGAAATCGTGATTCAAACTGACAGCGTCATACACTAAGCAAGACGGCCGCCGAGTCAACCGAAAAAGCCATACTGCAAGGCTTGTGCCCAAAATACGCTAATCGTCATGCTTGTCGGATTACGCCTTCATTGGGTCTTGGAAACGGTCCCTGATGACGATCTCTGGCAACGGAAGCTGGCCGGCCTTTGGCCATGCGTCCTTGATGCCCTTGCCGATGACCACGAACATGGTTACGACGTGGTCCGGCGGGAGGTTGATCAATTTCCCCACCGCGTCGAAATCAAAACCGTCCATCGGACAGGACTCATACCCCATCTCCTTGGCCGCCAGCATCAGGCTCATGGCCAGCAGGCCGCAGGATCGCATGGCTTCATCCCGCTGGATCTGGGGTTTCCCCTCGTAATATCTTCTTATCGCGGGCAGGAGATACCCCTGAACCTCAGGGGGCGCGTTTTTCCAGTACCGTTCCGGTCCTTTTTCCCATGCCTTAAGGTCGGCGCAGAGTACACACAAGAGCGATGAATCGGTCACTTGCGCCTGGCCCCATGCCGCTTCCCGGATTTTGTTCCGGAGATCGGGGTCCTTCACCACCACCAGTCGCCAGTTCTGGATGTTGAACGCCGTCGGGGAAAGAATGGCGGCATTGAGAAGCCGCTCCTCATCGGCGGCGGACATCATGTATTGAGGATCAAACCATTTGACCGCGCGTCTCTTTTCCAGTGCTTCAAAAACATTCATCGAGGTTTCCTTTCATTTTACCGGTTCCCGTGAGAACCGCTTTCATATTACAAACAGTAGCATTTTCACCTTATATTGCTGGTGATCGGAACCGATCTGATTCCGTGATTAGTCTAATCGCCGGAAAAGCAGGGTGTTTAGGACGGCCAGCAGCACTAAGGGCGTCCAGGCCAGCAGATCCGGTCTTACCTCCGGATGTCCGGCCAGTTGGCTTGACAGGCTGTTCAGCAATAGAAAGGCAAACACTGCCAGCAGGCTGAATCCAATACCTCTGGTAGAGTCTTTACGTTGTGGGCGGATGCCCATTGTTATGCCAAAGAAGATGAAGCACATCGGCGAGATAGCCAGCACGAGCCGGCTGTTGAGTGTAACCAGCATTTTCATGGCGCGAACGCGTTTTTCTTGCACAGCCTCAATGCCTGCAGTTTCCTCCGCCCGTTCGGATTCCCGCATGACACGGCGTGCGCTCCAGAACAGTTCCGAGAAGCTCTGGTCAGCATCGCGGGGTTGAAAGTCGCGCGATCTTCGTTCATTCGGAAGCACCAGACTCCATTTTTCGCAATACGCGATGCCCGGGCTGTCAAATGAGAATGGATCCACCGTTACTTCCTCGAGTAGCAATTCGATATCCCTCGAGTCTGCCGGCATGTGGATCGTGCCACGGTTGGCTCTGATTTCGCGGATCCGGCCCGGTTCGCGCTCGTCATAGATCCGGATGCCTTCAATCTTCCGATCCGATATCTTGTCAATGTAGATGCTCAATCCATCAAACATTTTCATCATTCGGCCTTCTTCAAGCAAATCGGTTGCGTTATCGATGCCGATTCGTTGCATCACTTTCCACCGTATATGGCGCTTATGGGGCTCGAGCTCACTGTGGATATAGATGCAGGCCACCGAAAGAAACAGGGCCGGAAGCACGAGGAACCCCGCCACCTGCCGCAGGCTGATCCCGCAAGCTCGCATGGCCGTGATCTCACCGTCTGCAGACAATCGGTCAAAGAGCAGAAGTGATGCAATCATCGTTCCCAACGGAATGGCAAATGACAGTGCCAAAGGAATGCCGCTGAGAAGCAGGCCGAAGAGAGCAACGGGATCCACGCCACGCGCGAGTAAATCGGTAAATTTAAAGAGGGCACCGATTGAAAGTACAAAGGTCAGAATGCAAACGGCCACAAAGATGTTTAGCAGAAAATGATTAATGATGTAGTTTTTAAGCGTTCTCACGGCATTCCCGGGTCAACATGACGGTTGCAACTGGCGAAAGGATCATACACGATTTGTTGTGCTGGTGTCAGTCCGATTCTATTGACGGCTCCGAATCGTGACCGGATTGACGTGGATCGCCCATGAAATAGAGCGTTTTCTGGTCTTTGCGTATGCTCATCCATTGATTGGAAGCCGCCAGGTGCGACCACGAATCCGGTGCCATGACGCGGGAACCGATTGCCTCGATCTGCAAGCCTGTCGGCGGAGCCGAACCTTCCAGCCGGATCTGGCTGTCTTCAAGCTCGATCTTGATGGTGGAGACGTGATTGGAAGGAATCGCAGCGGACACAATGCTATCAACGTCCGAAAACCATCCTCTCGGTTTTGCCTCAAACAGCACGACGGTTACCTCGTGCTTGTCGGTCGTCCTGAAACGGTGTCCTGCATTGTCATTAAACCCGCGAAAGCCCTCCAGATGCCCTCTGATCATTAATTCGGTGGCGTTTGTGAAGGTGATTTCGGCATTGCTCCTTCGCAGCCTGATGTCGACTGCAAGCGTGCGTCCGTCAACGGGGACAACATGGGAGAATGTGCGGTTTAGTGGAATCGCGAAAATGCCACCAATGGCAATGATAACGGCGGATAGCAAACCGAGCGGAAACAGGAGCCTAACGCCGGCTTGGGCGGTCCCGTCGTGATTGTCTTCACGATTCGGGATGTTGAGGATACCGTAATAGAGAATGTGGGCGGCCAGAAAGACAAGCGCCCCGGTGGCGATTACATCCGTCAGAAAATGCGCGCCCACCGCGATCCGTCCAATGCCCGAAATCGCGCCAGCTATGGTCACAGCGACAAAGACCAGCCCGCGAAGCAGTCGAAGACGACGGGGGATGATGAAGTAAATGGCATACAGTGCAAAGATGATTGAGGCATGGCCGCATGGAAACGACAGATTGCGCGAGCCGGGAATCGGTTGAAGGATGCTGTGGTAGTCAAGCGTACCGCCAAACTCAATGATATTGCGTGGCCGTGGCCGACCAACCGCCTCCTTCAGGATGCCGTTAACCACAAGGCCGGGGCCGAACAGGATGACGAATATGCCGTAGAGGAAATGGAAGCGCCAGTCGCGAAATCGGATGACCGCGAGTGACGTGGCCAAACCGGCCAGCAGGACAATCCCAAAACTGACCGTCAAGGTGCCGGCGGCGAGATAGAACCAGTACCACAGCTTGTCAAGTATGCCGGTGGCAACGCTTTGGCGCTGGACATAGAACGCCCGGGCAACAGTCATGTCGAGATCCGTGAAGTGGGAAATGAATACCGCAAGAGCCAGAACAACCAGGGATACGATCAGCTCCACGCGCCAGAGTACCCCTGATCGGGACTTGTTTTTGGGGGCCTCAAACGTATGCGACGGTGGCGTCATGACCCACGGTATCCTTGGCACAGGGTTAAGTAGTAGCACTTTTCCGGCTTTCCCCGGAAGGTGGTTTGTCTCGGCTCGGGGTCTCCGACGGATTCAAAAGCCGCGTGAATCCAATCCGGTATTTGCGTTGACCTGCTGATGTAGAGAGCGGTAGCCCCGTGTTGACTGTCCGGAATACCGGGCCAGATGTCGAATTGGTTCCGGGGGCGAGGTGCAGGGATCGTGAAGGTTGTGGGGTGTCCGGGCATGTAGAATGACAGCAGGGAGGCGGTCATATAGTGATGTGCAATCAGGAGCGTGGCTCCCGATTCCTGCTGCGCGGCGACTACGGCGTCCGCAAGTTGACGACTGCCTCGCGCGCGTTCGAATAGATCACCTCGATGGGGAATCGGAACCCATAAGAAGAGCGCATAGAATGTTAGCACGATGGCAGCCGCCAGCCCTAGCGAGGCAATCGCCAGGCGTCCAAATAGCCTGGATCGGCGGGATTGCCATTCGCCAAATGCGGCGGCCAGCAGCACGCCGGCGACATAACTGGGTGCGAGCCAGTTCTCTGCCACCTTGCTTTGAAAGCTCAAGAGGCCGTACAACGCGAAAAGGGGGAGAAAGAGCGTGGCTAGATATCGCCAGGATTCAGGTTGCTCGCGCCGAAAACGTCGGTGGACGAGGGCCGCCATCATGGCCGCAAAGAATGGCGGGTATGCGACGGCCGCCTGAGTCCCGAGGAAATGCAGGACATTCAGCGGTGTGAACGAGAACGATTCATTCAGACCTCCCTTTTCAAACAGATGCCGGAACGTGATCCAGTGGTGGGTACTGTTCCAGTATAGTGTGGGGAACAGTCCCGCAAGGCCGCCTAGAATGACCACCCAGACTTGCCATCGCAACCAATGGCGAGCGGTTGGCGAAAGACAGGCAAACAGCAGAAGTGACGGAAGAATCGCGAGCGTGGTGAGTTTTGCAATGGTACCGACGAATACGGCGAATCCGGCCAATAGCCAGGGCAGGGGATGCCGGCTTTCACGGTAGGTCCAGATGATCCAGCAGGCTGCCAGCCATCCGGTAACGGATATGATGTCGATGGTCATCAGGAGACTGCCGGCGACGAATATCGGTGTGCAAATGCTGACGATGAGCGCGAAAAAACCAACCCGTTCGTTATAGAGCGAACGTCCAAGAAAAAAGAATCCCAGCGAGCAGATCAGCGAAAACAACAGGGCCGTAAAACGGACACCGAACGCTGTATTGCCAAAAAGACTGGTTCCGGCGGCAATGGCGAGAGCAACGCCGGGAGGTTTGCTATAGTAGGCAATGGCCATGTGACGGGACCAAAGCCAGTAGTAGGCCTCATCGCCAACGAGTTCCAAATGAGCGGCTAGGTAGCCATGGATCAGAAGGGTCACAGCAATGAGAATAAGGGCCGGAACGAGATAAGGGCCATGGGTGTTCTTTTCTGTCGGATCAGACATGCTGGGAAGGTGTCGAAATGCGCGTTGACAAGTCATTTTTTCAAGGCCTATAGGAGGAACTGCTGGATTTTTCAGGTCTTTGATTTTGTGGAGCCAGTTGACGGGTTCGAACCGACGACCTGCTGATTACAAATCAGCTGCTCTACCAACTGAGCTAAACTGGCACTGGCTATCAACAGAGGCGTACTTTACGGTTATGGCTGGCAATGTCAATATTGCAGTGCGTCGCCCGCCCACCAAAGGAAACGGGTCAACCTTCCGTCGTCTTCACGGGCGGGACCGGGCGTCCGAGAAAACCGAGCACGGTTTTCAGGTCTTCCCAGACAGGACGCTTCATCGCCGGATTACGCAGCAGGTAGGCGGGGTGGTAGGTGGGCATCAGCGGGATGCCTTCGAACTGCAGCCACTGTCCGCGTACCTTGCTGATGGTCTCGCCTTCCGGCAGCGGCACCAGCCCCTCGACAGCGGTCGCCCCCATGGCAATGATGACCTTCGGCTTTAGAATCGCGATCTGGCGTTTCAGGAACGGCAGGCAGGTATCCATCTCCTCGCGGGAGGGCTTGCGGTTGTCCGGCGGCCGGCATTTGTTGATGTTGGCAATGAAGACATCCTCGCGGGCAAACCCCATGGCCTCGATCATCTTGGTAAGCAACTGCCCGGCCCGGCCGACGAAGGCCAGTCCCTGCTCGTCCTCGTCCTTGCCAGGTGCCTCGCCGACAAACAGTATTTCCGGCTGCGGGTTGCCCTGCCCCGGCACGGTGTTGGTTCGTCCGGTGTACAGGCCGCAGCGCGTGCAGGCCGAGATTTCGGCGGCGAGGGTTTTCAAGGCGGGCGGGATGGCGGGGGGCGACGGGGTAGCAGGCGTTTTCTTTTGCTCTACGAACGGGGTGGAACCCGTCGGCTCGGGCTTGGGCACTGCGGACGGGGTTGAAGCCGCTGATCCCGTGGTGGGTAATGACAGGGCAGCGAGGATGTCTGGCGAGGCCTCTACCGTAACCGCGCCTTCCTCAAGCTCCCAGGCGATGTAGTCGCTGACGTCCTTGAGAATCTCATTCAGCACTGGGCCGCCCCCCCTTGCGCCGTGGACGGCGCCGACGGCGTCGCGCCGGATAAGGAGATTCCTGCTCGCTCCCGATCCTTTCCTTGCGCGCCTGGTGGATCGCCACACCCTTCACATACATCGGTCCGAACACGGCATACATCAACCCCAGCATCAGCATGGTCACCGCGACCCAGATGGAGTATTCCTTCGGAAGCAGGACAAAGAGGAATACCAGGATCACGCAGGGGATGAACAAGGCGGCCTTCTTGGTCGGTTTCGGGTACCGCACGTTCGACACCTGCAGGCTGATGAACGTCAGGATACCGACCAGGAACAGGATGGCAAACCATCCCTGCTGCAAGGAGAACAGATCCACCTTGCCAGAATGAGGCACCTGGCTGATGAACACAAAAAGGGCAACCCAGCCCGCATTGGCGGTAATCGGCAATCCGCCATAGCCACCCTGCCCACGCAACGGATCGGCCACCTTGAAGCGCGCCAATCGAACGACTCCGGAGAGTGCCACCGCCGAGGGTAGCAATACCCGGATCCAGTCCGGGGTCCCGGGCTTCATGGAAACGGCAAAAATCAAGATGGCGGGAGCCAGCCCGAACGCCGTCATATCGACATACGTATCGAGTTCGGCACCGAACTCGCTTGTTCCCCGCAGCCAGCGCGCCACATTGCCATCGATCCCGTCGAGGATCATCGCCAGCATGATCAACCGGGCCGCAATGCGGAATTCCCCGCCGTTGGCCCCCTCCTGGAACCCCTGCACGACAAACACAATGCTCAGGAACCCAGACAGCATCGCACCCAGCGTAATGACCGTCGGAATAATCTGAAGGAAACGTAACATCCGTTCCTTTTGAATTGGATTCAGCATCTTAACGGTACCTCCCGATGATCGTTTCCCCTGCCGTGACCCGGTCGCCTTCCCTGGCAAGCAGATCGACGTCCGCCGCCGGGAAATAAATATCCATCCGTGACCCGAATTTCATCATCCCGAAATCATCCCCCGCCTTGACATCCGTCGCCCGGTCGTGAGGCAGCCAGTAGATCACGCGCCGGCAGACCGGCCCGACAATCTGGTTGACCAAACAGCAGGTGCGTTCGTTCTCGATCAGGATCGAGTTGTGCTGGTTGACATCCGAGGATTTCTCCTCGAACGTGAACAGATGCTTGCCCGGGAAATACCCCAGGAAACGGGATTTCCCGCTGATCGGCACCCGGTTGACATGCACATCGAACAGACTGAGGAAAATGCTGACGCGCAGCACATCCCCGGCGCGGAACGCCGACGTGTCCTCGGGCTTGAGGCCGGCGAGCATCGTGATGGAGCCGAACTGCTCCGGCGTGAAGGTGGCGATCTTCGCCACCACGCCATCGGCCCCCGCCAGGATGACATCCGGATCCGCTGGCGGATTACGCACCGGATCGCGGAAGAACCAGCAAAGGTAGCCACACAGCACGACCAGCAGCACCAGCGATGCCAAGCAGGCCGCTGTCGAGGGCACGGCGGGAACCAACCGCAGCAAGCCGTAGACAGCGGCACTGATCAGCACACTGACAGCCACAAAAGGCATTATCTCGGACCGGATACTCAACATCCTCCCCTTTCCCCCACGCTCACAAACGACATACAACGCGGCGGACGGGGTGCCAATCCCTAGCCACTCCTACTTCCCGCTCAGTGCGGCATGGGCGGCGGCCAGACGGGCGATCGGTACACGGTACGGGCTGCACGAGACATAGTCCATGCCGGCGCGTACGCAGAACTTGACGCTCTCCGCCTCGCCGCCATGCTCGCCGCAGATGCCGATCTTGAGGTTCGGGCGGGTCGAGCGACCACGCTCGATACCCAATTTCACCAGTTCCCCCACACCGCTCTGGTCGAGGCTCTGGAAGGGGTCGGCCTTGAAGATGCCTTTGCCGCCTTCCTTCTCCGTCATGACATAGACCGGCAGGAACCGGCCGGCGTCATCGCGCGAAAGCCCCAACGTCATCTGCGTCAGGTCGTTCGTGCCGAAGCTGAAGAACTCGGCGACTTCAGCGATCTCGTTCGCCAGCAGCGCCGCGCGCGGAATCTCGATCATCGTGCCGACCATGTACCGCACCTTGCTCTTGGCGCGCTTGATGATCGCATCAGCCACGCCGCGCGCCTGGTCCGTCAGGATCTTGAGTTCCTTGCGGTCGATCGCCAGCGGGATCATGATCTCCGGCAGCACCTTGCCGCCCTTCGCGGCAACCTCGACGGCGGCTTCGATGATCGCTGTAACCTGCATGTCAAGGATCTCGGGATAGGTAATGCACAGACGGCAACCGCGGTGACCCAGCATCGGGTTGCTCTCGTGCAACTGCTCGCAGCGGTGGCGGATCTTGTCGGCACTGAGTCCCGTGATCGCGCTGAGTTTGTCAATGCCGACCTTATCCTTCGGCGTGAACTCGTGCAGGGGCGGATCAATCAGGCGGATCGTCACCGGCTTGCCGTCCATGGCCTTGAAGATGCCCACGAAGTCGGCCTTCTGGAAGGGCAGCAGCTTGTTCAAAGCGGCCTTGCGGGACTCCAGAGTCTCGGCAACGATCATCTCCTGGATCGCCAGACGACGCTCTTCGGTATCGAAGAACATGTGCTCGGTACGGCAAAGCCCGATGCCCTCGGCACCCATGCGGATGGCGTTTTCAGCGTCGTAAGGCGTGTCGGCGTTCGTGCGGACCTTGATCTTGCGCAGCTTATCGGCCCAGCCCATCAGCGTCGCGAAGGAAGCCGGCAGTTCCGGATCCTTGAGCGGCAGCTCACCGTTGTAAACCTCGCCGGCCGATCCGTCCAGGGTAATGCAATCGCCTTGATTGATTCGCTGGCCACCCAGCGTCATGAACTTTTCCTCGTAGTTGATGTTGAGTGCCTCGCACCCGACAATGCAGCACTTGCCCCACCCGCGGGCGACAACCGCCGCGTGGCTGGTCTTGCCGCCCGTGGCGGTCAGGATGCCCTGCGCCGCATGCATGCCACCGACATCCTCGGGACTCGTTTCCTTGCGCACGAGAATGGCCTTGATATCCTTGGCTGCGAGCGACTCGGCTTCGGCGGCCGTGAAGACCACCTGACCGCATGCCGCGCCGGGAACGGCATTGATGCCGCCACCCAGACGAACATCCTTGAGCCGCTGGAGCGAAACACGCCTGGTATCGATGACGGGATAGAACAGGCGCTCGATGTCGTCGGACGTGATACGGGCTACGGCTTCCTCCTTGGTAAGGACAAGGCTGGTGGCAACATCGGCCCACTTCTTGGGCAAATAGCCCTTCTTGGCCAGGCGGTTGGCCTCGGCCTTCGAAAGCAGCGCCTTGGTGGCTTGGTCCACCGCGATCGTGAACGAGGCAGCCGGACTGCGCTTGCCGGTACGGCACTGCAGCATGTAAAGCTTGCCGTCCTCAATCGTGAACTCCAAGTCCTGCATCTCGTGATAGTAGCTCTCGAGAATCGCGCGTACAGCCAGAAGCTGGTCGTAGACGCCGGGCATCTGATCCTTCAGGGTTTCCAGCTTCAGCGGGGTGCGGATACCGGCAACAACGTCCTCGCCCTGGGCATTGATCAGGTAGTCGCCGTAGAACTCGTTGGCACCGCTGTTAGGATCGCGCGTGAAGCACACGCCCGTGCCCGAACCATCGCCCTTGTTGCCGAACACCATCTGCACGACGTTGACAGCCGTGCCAATCAGATCGGTGATCTTCTCGACGCGGCGGTAGGTAACGGCTTTCTCGGCCTCCCATGAATTGAACACCGCCATAACCGCGCCCCAGAGCTGGTCCGCGGGATCCTGCGGGAAGGCTTCCCCCTTCTTCTTGGCATAAAACGCCTTGAACTGGTCGCATAGCTTCTTGAGCTGTTCCGCCGTCAACTCGGTATCGAGCATGACGCCGGCGTCATGTTTCATCGTGTGCAGCAGATCCTCCATGTGGTCTTTGGAGAGACCCATGGCGGTGGTGCTGAACATCTGGATAAAGCGGCGATAGCTGTCGTAAGCGAAGCGAGGGTTGCCGGTCTTGGTGGCGAGGCCTTCGACGCTGACGTCATTGAGACCCAGGTTCAGGATGGTTTCCAGCATGCCGGGCATCGAGCGCGCGGCCCCCGAGCGCACGGACACCAGCAGGGGATCCTTGGAATCGCCTAACTTCTTGCCGGTCGCCTTTTCGAGTTTGGCAAGCGCCTCGCGCACTTCGCCAGCGAGGGTCTTCGGCAGCTTGCAACCGAGACGGTAGTATTCAGCGCAGGTCTGGATGCTGATCGTGAATCCGGCCGGCACAGGAATGCCGATGCTGGTCATTTCCATCAGACCGAGCCCCTTGCCGCCCAGAACGTTCTTGGTGAGATTCTCGCCCTTCGCCTCGGCCTTGCCCGCGCCGAAGAAAAACACATGCTTCATGACCGCCGGGTCAGCCGCTTTCTTGACCACCGGGGAGGCCACCTTCTTTACCGCCGCCTTCTTTACTGCTGCCATGATCGAGTCTCCTGTTTATCGCGCATCCGAAACCCAAAAGGGCAGGATGCATCCTGTTAAAAGCACAATTCGAAAAATCCACAAACGTGCCAACGCTACCAGACGGCACTGGAATGTCAAGAAAACGAAAACAGAAAACAGAAAAACAGATTCGCGGAAACAGGTCTTGACATTGCCCTGCATTTTGCATAGATTTCAACGGTTTTTTGACACAGGAGCAGTTCAGCAGGGAGCGGGAAGCCCGCAAAGGAAGATTATCATGGAAGCATATGCAGTTATTGAAACCGGCGGTAAACAGTACCGGGTTCAGCAAGGCGATACACTCAACGTCGAAAAGCTCGACGCGGAAGTCGGCACATCGGTGGAACTCGACCGTGTCCTGGCAGTGTCGAACGGCACGGACCTGAAAATCGGCGCTCCCACCGTGGAAGCCGCGAAGGTGGTCGCCAGCGTAAAGGACCAGATCCGCGGCGAGAAGATATTCAACTTCAAGAAGAAGCGCCGCAAGGGCTACACCCGCAAGATCGGCCATCGTCAGTCCCTGACGGTGCTGACAATCGAAAGCATCGCCTAAACGGCAAACCCCGACATCCAGGAGACGAATCATGGCACATAAGAAGAGCAGCGGTTCCGCCAAGAACGGGCGCGACAGCAACCCGAAGATGCTGGGAATCAAACGCTATGCAGGAGAGGTGGTAACGGCGGGTTCCATTCTCGTCCGCCAGCGCGGCACGCGTTTCGCGGCAGGCATGAATGTCAAACGCGGCAAGGATGACACGCTTTTCGCTCTCAAGGACGGCAGTGTCCGTTTCGAGAAGGACAGCAAGGTCGTCACCATCGTGGCCACTGAAGCCGCCGTCAGCGCGTAAGTACCTGCATTTGAAAACACGCAAGTTCGTTGATCATGTCACGGTTTTCGCTACCGCCGGCAACGGCGGTAACGGATCATCCAGTTTCCGTCGCGAGAAGTTTGTCGCGAGGGGGGGGCCCGACGGCGGCGATGGCGGACGCGGCGGGCATATCATCCTGCGCGGCGATAACGACACCGATTCCCTCATCGGGCTATACTTCGCCCCGATTCTGCGGGCAGGGCACGGCGGTGCCGGCTCCGGCCAGAAAATGCATGGGCGCAACGGCCTGGACAAGGTCATCAAGATCCCCTGCGGTACCGAGATCTGGGAGCAGGAAACCGACACGCTGATTGGCGATATCACCACCCATGGACAGGAACTGATTGTGGCCCGAGGAGGCAAGGGCGGTATCGGCAACGTTCATTTCAAGAGTTCTACGCACCAGGCCCCTACCGAGCGTACCGAAGGGGAGCTTGGGCAGGACATGACCTTGCGGCTGGAACTGAAGATCATGGCCGATATCGGCCTGGTCGGGTTCCCGAACGCTGGAAAATCATCGTTGCTGACCGTCCTGAGCGATGCTCATCCGAAAGTCGCCGCCTACCCCTTCACCACGCTCAATCCGGTACTCGGCACGGTACTCTTCGAGGACTACACCAAACTGCGTATCGCGGACATCCCCGGCATCATCAAAGGTGCACATGAAGGGATCGGCCTTGGCGATGCGTTCCTGCGGCACATCGAGCGCTCGCGGTTCCTGCTGCTGGTGCTCGACATGGCGGGCGTCGATACGCGCGATCCTGTCGACGATTATCGCAACCTGATCAACGAACTCACGCTCTATGATGCCGAGCTTCCCGAACGCCCGCACCTGGTCGTCGCGAACAAGATGGATCTGCCGGAGGCCGCCGATAACCTGGCTGAGTTCATCAAGGAAACGGGAATCACGCCGCTGCCGGTATCCACGCTGGACGGCAACGGGATCGACGAACTGAAAATCGGGCTGCACGCGCTCTGCCGGCCCGACGCCTAGAACGAGCCACCGATCCCGACCCGCAGGTATGCCGCCGGATCCACATCAGGGGATCCGCCGCGCCCGAAATCGATCTCGCGCCCGTTCAGAAGCCCGAACTCACCCGTGACACGGAATTCCGGATTGATTTCACGCGTCAATCCGATCGCCATCAGGATGGATTCGAAGGTCACCCGCTCCCGATCATCGCGATCGCCCGGCATCTGGTACGTCATGCTCTCCCAAACCCAGCGCGCATGCATCACCCACTCCGGCAGCATATGGTAAACCAGACGGCTCTCCGGCAACAAGGCCTCCAGCCGGAAGATCGGCGAGGGCTGCCAGACCACGCCAGCCACCGGCATGACCTCCCGTTCAAACCCGATCCGTAAGGCAAGACCGGCCAGTGCCGAGAGGCTCGAATTGATCGTCTTGATACCCGTGAACGTCATCGGCATGGCAAGCGATTCAAGACTCAGCGCATCCAGATCCGAGTAGAATCCAGGCTCAAACCGCCACTGGAAAGCCATGTCGTTGACATAACGCCACGTCCAGCGGTTGTCGAAAGCAACCACCAGCAGTTGCCCCGGCAGATTCAATTCAGCATCGTCGAGCGGGATGACCGACTGGAACTGCATGCGGATATCCAGATCCCCCAGCAGAACCTCGCGAAAATAGAACAGGTCGGTTTGAACGTCCCATTCCATCAGCGATAAGGAATTGCCATTCTCCGCATCCGAAGGCAAGACGAATCCGAGATCGAGGGTATAGACCGGATCGCTACGCAGATCGAGGACCGGACAGCGCGTCGCCCCCCGGTACCAGGAATCCGAAGGCGATCCGGCAAACACCGAACCCGCCAGGCTGAGCAAAATAGCCATGCGTAAAATATTCATGCTCGATAGACTACCCTGCCAAGCGCTTCCGCGCAAGTTTCTTCTCGTTTCCGTGTATGTTTTGCGCGCTTGATCCTGCATCGCGCACGCGCTATGATAGCCGCGTTGATTGATTTCGGTCCTGACATGAAACTTCCATCAAGGAGACGCGCATCTATGAAAACACTAGCCATCCCGTTCAAGGCGGCCATACTTACCGCCATGCTTCTCGCCGGCGGCTGCTCCGCCTTCCGCCAGTCGGTCACCAGCGAGGATCCGCGCAGCGCCTCTACGCTGACCGCGAAATTCGACCAGCGCGACCTGCTGGAGATGGCGGATCAGCTCGCCGCCGATATGCTTGCCCACCCGTTCCCTCCGGAGGGTAGCACCGCCCCCATCGTCGCCTCGCTGGGCATCAACAACAACACGAGCACACACCTCGACGTGGTCTCGCTGGAGGACACGCTGACCACGCTACTGCTCGATTCCGGGCGGTTGCAGTTCGTCAACACGGCCCGCCGCGACGACCTGATCAAGGAGCAGGGCTACCAGCTTGCCAACGCCACGGAAGCGTCCCGCGTGCAGGTTGGAAAACAGCTTGGCGCCCGCTACATGCTGACCGGCGCGATCGCCGAGATCGGGGCGAAAACCGGCAAGCAGGTAAGGGCGTCCAAGCAGCAGGACGTCTACTACCAGCTCACACTTGAGATCACGGATCTGGAGACAGGACTGATTGTCCTGCGCAAGCAGCGCGACCGGCTGCGCCGCAAGAGCACACCCTTGTTCGGATGGTGATGCAACGCAACTCCATGCCTGGATCAGCCCCAGCCACGAGCGCCATCGCGACACCTGTCTTTCGACAGGGCCCGCTTGTCGCCATGCCTGTGCGGCTGCTCGCGTCCGGGCTGCTGGCCTTGTCGCTCGCCGGTTGCGCCGCGTCCGGCATCAGCCAGGCGCGTAGCCAGTTCTACGCCGGACGCATGACAGAAGCGGGCGCGGCGCTCGACGACATGGAGAAAACGGGCAAGGACCTTGTGCTGGCCCTGATGGAGCGCGGCATGATCCACCATGCGGGCGGCGATCACCCCTCCGCCATAAACGACTGGATCGAGGCGATCGCCCGCATCCATGAACTGGACTATATCAGCCTCAGCGAGAAAACCACCAGCATGGTCATCAACGACGGTACCGAGACCTATACCGGACGCCCCTACGAGCGGGCCCTGCTGCACGCCTTTACCGCTAAGAGCTATTTCGCGCTCGGCCAATGGCGCGAGGCCGCCGTCGAGGCCAGGCTCATCGCCCACGGTTTCGAGGACCTTAACGGGTTTCCCGACGATGCCTATACCCGCTACATCGCGGGACTGGCCTTTGAGTTGATCCGGGATTACAACGGGTCCCGTATCGAGTACGGGCACGCCGGCAGACTGACCCCGCTGCTGCGGATCGATCCCGCCAGCGGCAGCATCGCCCCGACCAGTGCCCCGCCCGCCCGCATTGCCGCTGGCACGGACGGCAGCGAACTGATCTGCCTGATCACCATCGGCCGGACGCCCACCTATCCGGCACAGGCACCCGCCATGCACAACGCCAACTGGGGATTTAACCCGTATGCCGAGATCATCCATGACGGGAACGTTCTCGGACGCAGCTACACGCTGAACACCACCGGCAACCTGGCCGCGCTCACCGAGCGCCGCCTTGCCGCCATCAAGGCCGCCAAGACCGTGACCCGTATCGTCATCAAGGATTCGATCGCCGATGCCGTGGCCGACAGCAACCCCCTGCTTGGCGAAGTCCTGCGGCTGCTGCTCTTCGCGCTCGAGATTCCAGACACCCGCCAGTGGGAGACCCTGCCGCACTGGCTGCAGGTTGCCCGCGTCCCCTGCCCGCCAACACTCGGCACCGTTGAAGTCGTCTATAAAGACGAGTCCGGCCGCACCCTGCGCCGTACTCCCATCCCAGCCACTTCAATGACACATAGTGGCGACAAGACGATCGCCATCCTGCGCGTCTGGTAACGTCGAAGGCTGGGGTGCCATATCTTGCATGAATGGAGCTACTAATGAGCGAACAAAGACGTCTTGCAGCGATCATGTTTACCGATATCTGCGGGTTCAGCACGATAATGGGCGCTGACGAGAGGCGGGCGCTTGCGATTGTCGACATGCACAAGAACTGCGTCGCGGACGGTGCGCGGATCCACGGAGGCAGGATTGCCAAGGAAATGGGAGACGGGCTGTTGGTCGAGTTTCCCAGCGCCGTCAACGCGGTACGCTGCGCCCTTGCCGTCCAGCGTGCCATATCCGATTTCAACAAGACCGCCGATCCCGAGGAGAAGTTCCAGTTGCGGATCGGCATCCATGTCGGCGACGTGGTGGTCGCCGGCGATGATATTCTCGGCGACGGGGTCAATGTCGCCTCCCGCATCGAACCGCTGGCCGAACCGGGAGGTATCTGCATCTCGCGTGATATCTTTGATCTGGTGCGCAACAAGATATCGATCGAGACCGTCCACCTTGGTGCGCATGACCTGAAGAATATCAGCCGCCAGGTCAGCATCTACAAGGTCCTGATCGATGCCGTCGCGCCAGGAACCATCCGTGCGCCGATAATTCAGAAACCGCGTCGGATATTGCAATACGGCATGATTGCAGCCCTCGTAATCGCTCTTCTGGCGGCCGGGCTTGCCGTGCGAAAACATTTGCACCGGACCGCACCCGCCGCACCGGTGGCGGCGCAGACGGTGCCTGAGCAGACACAGGTATCACCGGAGACAACGCGGCCCGTCCCCGGGACAACGCAGCCGAAAGCACCCGAGGCCGGCCTGCGCGAGCGCCATATCATGCTCCTCAAGGCCGTCCTCGACAAGGACCGACAGGAGGCTCTCGGCTTCGTATCTCCCGAGGTTCTGGCGAGCAGTGATCCGGACATGATATGGAGGCGGATGGCCCTGATGGCAGGTGTCCTTCAAGCCGGGCTGCGCAGCCGTGACGATCTGAAACTGAAAACGGTCAATTTGTCGGATGACGGCGAATCGGCGGAAATCCTGATGCAGTTTCGAAAACCCTCATTGAACGGTAAACCGGAATCGTGGAGTGACATGAAGCCTGCAAAATGGAAGCGGATCGGGGATAACTGGTATCTGGACATCGTTATGCACCCGGATGCGACACCACCGGCTGACCGCAGGCAGCCTGACTGGCATCGAAACGAGGAGACGGAAAGGGAGTCTACCCCAGGTACGCGACGCCTCCCCAGGCAAGAAAGACGATAAGCCTTCTGCACCAGCACGCTTCCGCGCAAGCTGTGAAAAGGAAAAAACAGCCTCCTTTCCCGCCTTCTCTGTGTAAGCCGCGATTCTTCAACCACGCACAATACACAAAATTATTTCGACAGAGTAGTTGATTTCGAAGTAGACAATTTATGGCCATTCATTTATAAGCTACCCTTATTTAGTGGCATTTACGAATGATTTGAGGAGGATACACGATGACTGACTCAGGCGTGTGGGGCGCGAGAGATGCGAAAGGGGAATGGCAACCTGAAGAACTTCCAAAGCCGAACCCGCTTTTTGAGCGGCCTTTGAAACTGAAGACCATCCTTAAATATCATTTTGGCTTTAACGGTTTCTTCTGGCCGTTCAATCTGTTTTACGCCCTTCTGGCCGCCGTGAGCTGGATCTACTTCACGCCAGCACTTGAACGCACTGTCCATTTTGAATGGGGGTGGGTGGCCGAAATCTATCTGAGGAATGCAGTTCTGCTCACTCTGATTGCAGGCGGACTACACTTCTGGCTCTATATTCGAAAGGGGCAGGGAACGGCCTTCAAATACACCAAGAATTGGCTGACGACGCAGAACGCCAAGTTCACGTTCAAGAATCAGACCTACGATAACGTGTTCTGGAGCCTGACGAGTGGTTGCATGATCTGGACAGCATGTGAAGCGTTAAGTCTGTGGGCCTATGCAAACGGAAAGCTACCTTACGTCAGTTGGCGTACGCATCCGGTTTACTGCGTGCTGCTGATGGCCATGATTCCAGTGCTGCGGTACATTCATTTTTATTGGGTACACCGCCTAAGCCACTGGACCCCGCTCTTCCGAATCTCACACTATCTGCACCACCGGAATGTCAACGTCGGGCCCTGGAGTGGGTTGTCGATGCATCCCATTGAGCATCTTCTTTACTTTTCGGGGTTTCTGATGCATTGGATCATTCCCTCACACCCCCTGCATATGATCTTTCACCTGATGCACGCCGGCGTCAGTCCTGCACTCGGGCATACGGGATTTCATAAGTTGGTCGCCAAGAATGAGCGCGGCATCATTGCCGACAACTATTTCCATTATCTTCATCACCGGTACTTCACGGTCAACTTCGGGGTGGAGGCGCTTCCCCTGGATCTGTGGTTTGGGTCCTACAACGATGGATCCGCCAAAGGAAATGCCGCGATGCTCGCCCGTCGTGCGCGACTCGGAAACCGCGTGAGTTGATGGCCGGGGCACGAGCAACCTGATCACCATCGGGAGGACGCCCACCTATACGGCCTCACCCTGCGCCGTACTCCCGTCCCTGCATCTTCCCTCACGCATTGTGGCGACAAGACGATCGCCATCCTGCGCGTCTGGAAACTACGCGAGCCCGGCAGCCGCCTTCCGGGCGGCGGTAATGAATGCGCGTACCGCCTCGTGCGACTTGCGCCCCGGAGCCGACTCCACCCCGCTTGACACATCCACCCCGAGCGGGTGCACCTGGCGGATCGCCGCCGCGACATTCGACGCCGTCAGTCCCCCGGCCAGCATCAGCGGCACACGCGTGGCCAGGGCGGCGGCCTGATCCCAGTCCGCCAGGGTCCCGCTGCCGCCGTACAGGCCAGGGGCCGCCGCATCGGCGATATAACGAGCCGCCGGCCATGTTCCGGGCTCCGGTTTGCATTTTGCACCGCTCACGGATAAAGACCGCCACACCGGAACCGGCATCGCGCAGAACGCATCCGGCGACTCATCGCCATGGATCTGCACCGCCGCCAAACCGCAGCGCAGCGCGGTGTCGCGCACGAACTCCCCTGGCGAGTTCACAAAAACGCCCACCGCACGTACCCCCTGCCCCAGGCCGCGCATGATCGCCGCCAGCGCATCCACCGGCACGGCACGGGGCGAGCGTTCGTATAGAACGAAACCCAGGTAATCCGCACCGGCGGCCAAGGCCACCTCGGCATCCGCCAGTGAAGTCAACCCGCAGATCTTGATCTCGATATTCATGGACACGCCCCCATTTAATCCGTCTCGCCCCGCGAGTTTACCCGCGCCTGCCTACAATAAACAAGTCCAGACTTCTACGGTGACCCTTCCATACACGGAACGGGGTCACCGACCCCGGCTACAAGCATTTGCATGGAGTCTTGCAGATGGTGTGTTGTAGCTGGCCTCGGTGCAGATGGTGTGTTGTAGCTGGCCTCGGTGAGGCCGGTACGGAGCAAAGGTCCCTTGGAAGTCGTTGGAAGTCGCTTTGGCTCTGCAATCGCCTTTGCTCTTGTTTCCCAAGGACGGCGTGGTATCCTCGCCAGATCATGCCCCCGATGCCACATATACTTGCGTGGGAAGTCACACGACGCTGCGGACTGAAGTGCCAGCACTGCCGAGGCGCATCGACCGCCGGCAGCTATGACAACGAACTCTCGACGTCCGAGTGCCTGAAGACCATTGACTCTATCACACGCGTTGCCCGTCCGATGATCATCCTGACCGGCGGCGAACCGCTGATGCGCACGGATATACTCGACTTAGCGGGCTATGCCACCCGGAGCGGTTGCCGGGTCGTGATGGCAACCTGCGGTCATCTGCTTACTTCCGTGATCGCTGAAAAGCTCAAATCATGCGGCGTCATGGCGCTCAGCATCAGCCTGGATGCGGCAACGGCAGCGGAGCACGACGCTTTCCGGGGCGTGACGGGAGCCTTTGACGCCTCGATCAGGGGGCTTGCCTGCCTGAAGGCGGCTGGCCTCCCCTTCCAGATCAACACCACCGTTTCCAGGCTCAACGCCAGGGACCTGCCCCGCATCCTGGACCTGGCCGTCGAACTAGGGGCATCCACCATCGACTTCTTTTTCCTGGTGCCTACCGGACGCGGCGCGGCGATTGCCGATCTGGAACTTGATACGGACGAGCGCGACAACGCCTTGCGGTGGATCGCCACGATGGAGCGGACCAGCCCGCTGCGCGTACGGACAACCTGCGCACCGCAATACCAGCAGTTCAGGCTGCCGGATGATCCTTCACGGCCATCACCGCCCTTCCACGGCTGTCTCGGGGGACGCGGGTTCGCGTTCCTGTCGCATACCGGCATCCTGCAACCCTGCGGGTTTCTCGATATTCCGTGCGGCGACCTGCGCAGCGTCGATTATGACTTGCCCCGCCTAGTGCGCGAGTCCTCCGTCTTCGAGCGGATGCAGGCGTCGAATCCTTATGACGAATGCCCCGCGCGAAAACATGCGCGGGGAAATCCGGCTTTCAGCCAATGTCGCCATTAGCCGCGCGCGCCGGGTTCCGTGATGGCAAGGATGCCGACGAGTGCTTCGCGGCAGCACTGGGGCATCGCACCGCGGCCAGGAACGGCACGAGGAGTCTCCGGCAGGAAAACAGCAAATTCGTCACCACCCAATCGTCCCAGAACGTCTGTGCGGCGGAATGACGCCGACAGAGTCGAGGCGACGGCCCGCAGCACCTCGTTGCCCACGGCATGGCCATAAACATCATTCACGGTCTTGAAGTTGTTTAGATCGAGGTACGCCAGGCTCGTAGGGTGTCCATGTCGCGTGGCGAGATTCCACAGGGATTCAGCTTCCTCAGGAAAGCTTCTTGTATTTCTAAGCCCCGTAAGGGTGTCGATCCTCGCATTCTCCATCTCCCGGATCAGGGCTCGTCGCTGGGCAGTTAGCAGGTTCATGTGTCGTCCGTCCGGCCAACGCAATAGTGGATTGATTCCGTAGGCAATGCCTGCTCTAATGGCGTTTCTGATTTATTTTGTCTCAATACGTTCAGGTAACGAAATGGGAGATGATATGAACTTTCCATTGATATCGATTGGAGAATACAAGCGTCGACGCGAGGCTCTTTGCAAGCAAATTGGCCCTGAAGCGCATGCCTTGATTGTCAGTGCCCCGGCACCGAATGATCGTGCCCCGTTCCGGCAATACAACGATTTTTATTATCTTTGCGGCGTTGAGGTACCGCAATCCTATCTGCTGATTGATGGCCGCACGGGGAACTCCACGCTCTTTCTGCCCGATTGCGGAGCCGTGTCCCGCGAATCGAATGAGGTATGGTTGTGTGCCGATGATGCGGAACAGGCGAAATCCATGACGGGGGTTGACGCTGTGCTTGACCGGTCGCGGCTTGCCGGGGTATTGGCGGATATCCGGGTGCTGTACACCTTCCTACGGGATGGAGAGGGGTTGAAAACGGACGTCAGGAGCATTGTTGATGCGCAGCGCCAGATTGACATGGATCCCTGGGACGGGCGCCCCAATCGCGGTGCCTGGTTTGTGAGCTTGCTACAGTCCAGATTCCCTGAAATTGAGATTCTGGATCTGGCGCCGATCGTGTATGCGATGCGGATGATCAAGTCGGATGCCGAGGTGGCGCGGCTGAGGATTGCGGGTGAATTGTCAGCCAAGGCCTTGGTGGGCGCCATGCGGATTACGCGCCCGGGTGCCATGGAGTATGAGCTGGCCGCCGTCATGCAATATGTGTACCTTGCCGGCGGGTCACGTGATAATTCTTATGCTCCGATCGTGGCCACGGGCAAGAACATTGTCAACGCCCACTACAGTGCCAACAACTGCGTGCTCAAGGATGGTGAGCTGGTGCTGGCCGACTGTGCGCCGGATTATCATTACTACACGAGTGATATCACGCGCATGTGGCCGGTTAATGGGACCTACACGCCGGAGCAGCGGACGCTCTACGGGTTCGTGACAGAATTTCACAAAGCATTGCTTGCCGGCATCCGCCCCGGCCGGACCTGCGAGGAAATTGAAATCGAGGCTGCCGAGCGCATCCAGGGGCGGTTGGCCGAGTTTGATTTTTCAACCGCGGCGCAGCGCGACGGCGTGCAGGCGATGATTGCGTGTCGCAACCACCTCGCGCATAGCGTTGGCCTGAGTGTGCATGATGGCCTCTCGCACAAGCAGGGGCCGCTGAAGCCCGGCATGGTGTTCGCGGTCGATCCGCAGTTGTACGTGCGCGAGGAAGGCCTGTATATTCGTGTGGAGGACACCGGCGTTGTCACCCAGGATGGTTTCGAGGTCTTTACCGGTGATGTGACGCTCGATCTCGATGCACTCGAGCGTCTGGTGGCGGGGAAAGGCTAAGCCACTGGTTGTAGAATCTGCCGCCCCTCCTCGTTTGTCCATTCCGCGACAAACTGTTTCCCGGCGGTTGTGGCCTGTCGGGGCTGGTTCATGGCCTTCGCCAGCCAGAAGCTGTGCAGTTCCGCGCCAGCCCTGACGAGCCGCCTGTTTGTGGCCGATCAAGGCGACGGCCGAATGCGTCCCGGTGACGGATCAGCGCCTGCCCGATCATGGGAAGCGTGCCGCCCATGAAAAACGCGGGGGGCAGGATCAGGCACAGGGCGAGCAGCCCTTTCGCCGTGAACCGCCGCGCGGGGGCGTTGATGTTTGATAGATCGAGGGATAGATTGAGCGAAACAGGGCGATTACACCGAAGTAGAGCAGGGCGGTGAGCGCAATTCCTGCTTCAATTCCGGCAAAGGCCAGCATGGGGGTTGCGCACGGTTCTTGATCTTTCGCCCCAGACCCAGCTTCCCAGGGCCAGCCCCGCAAAAATGATGGCCAGGGTCAGTGCAGCGGCATACGCCGTATTGCCGAACAGCAGTCCCTGTTTCCGCATCCACAGCAGTTGGAAGACCAGGCAGGCAAAACCGGAGAGCAGCACCAGAGCATAAGGCACAATTGATTTGATTTTCATTCGCGCAAAATACCGGCTGCCGCGCGCCGAAGCAAGGGACAAACCATTTCTCGCACTTCAACCCAATCGAATATTGTTGCCCGGATGGGGCCGTGTGCTCTATAGGTTCTCCCCGTCGATTATTAACGGAAGGGAATTCGACGAAGAAAGCCGGGATCGTGAAAGCCTATTGTTCTTTCTGGCGTGGGTTGAATGGGACAAGGAGAGAAACATGAGCAGTCCGAAACGTGCAAATATTCTATTTCTGATGGCCGACCAATGGCACAACCTTGATTTCGGGTATCGGGGGCATCGGGTGGTGAAAACGCCGAATCTGGATAAACTGGCGGCCCAGTCGATTGACTTTACGCATTCGTATGCCCAGAATGCATTCTGCCTGCCGAGTCGGGCATGCATGCTGACCGGGCAGTACGTCCGGACACATCGGCAGTATGGCTTCACGGGACTCTTTGGCGAAGACACGCCCTGTCTTCCCGAACTGCTTCAGCAGAATGGTTATCATACGTTTCATGTTGGCAAATTCCATTGCAACCCTCTCGCGGGACGCATGGGATTCGATGAGTTTGTACCGACCCTGCCCGAGGATATGTGGCAGGCTACCGATCCCGACATCAATTACCTGAAATGGTCACGGGAGCAGGGTATCGGCTATCCGAATGACCAGGTTCATGGGGATTATCGGACGATTGCGCCGCCCGAACCGCTGGCGCTGGGCGGCAAGACGCTCGATATGTACGGTACCTCCTGCATTCCCCTTGATAAGAGCATTGAACGCTACACCTCCGACCAGGCGGTATCGTTTGTTGAACGGGATCATGACAAGCCGTTCTACGTGAGCGTCTCGTTTGACCGTCCGCACGGTCCCTGGACGCCCTCTCCTGAGGATGTGGACCTGTATGATCCGGCTGCGATTCCGCTGCCCGAACCGCCTGGGGAAGCGGAGCTGGCGAAACTGCCTGCGCATCTGGCCCATTACATCAGCACCTACTCGGTCGGGCTCCAGAAAATCGGGGAGCAAGGGATGCGCAAGGTCCTCTCGCTGTATTATGCCCTGATTACGCGCGTCGATGCCGAGATCGGCCGCATCCTGGATGCTCTGGAACGCACGGGGCAAGCCGACAATACCATCGTGGTGTTCTGCACCGATCACGGCGATATGGCCGGGCATCTGGGCCTGTTCGACAAGTACTCCAACCGGCTCTATCATGACGACATCATCCGTACCCCCCTGCTGCTGAAGGTGCCTGGTGAGGCGCAGCCGTCTGGCCAGATACATCATAACGTCGAACTGATTGATATCTTCCCTACCCTGTGCGAACTGACTGGTATTTCGACAGGGACACTGCCACTTGACGGGAAAAGCCTGCTTGCACGTTCCCATGCAGCCGAAACACCTGGAAGTGGCACCGCATTCAGTGAATCCTATGGCCTTAAGACGGTCATCAAGGATGGCTGGAAGCTGATCCATTACGTGAATCACAATGAAGGCGAGCTGTATGATCTGGGCACTGATGCGCGGGAGTATCACAACCTGTATACAGATCCTGCCTGTCGAGCGAAACGGATTGAACTGCTGCAGGAGCTGGTCTGCTTCTTCACAACCACGCCGTCTGAAAAGCGGCAAGCGAATATTCGGACGCTATTTGATGATTCGGACATGGTGGCCCGCGGGGCCATGGGGAAACTGTTCAAATGGGATAAGGGCATCGTGGAAGGCGACGGGTTCTGGCAGAGCTTTCAGGATGGGTACAAGCTGACTGTGATTCCATTTGACAACGTTTGCCGCCTGGATCGGTTGGATGCTGACAATCCTGCTGATGGGCTAGTCTGGAATTACGCTCCTGTACAAGACGAGGGCAGACTTGAGGCGATGTTAGGCCGGCTGGTCGATTACCTGTCCGGAAAAATCCGTCCCATCTCGCTCATGACGGGTGGCCGGGAGGGACAAGAAAACATGATGTTCTGCCGTGGCTTCGGGTTGTGTTGATAAGGTGAAAGGTTGCAGAAGCCAGAAAGGAGCCCTGTTGCCTAACGCGCGTACAAATTTTCTGTTCATCACGTTCGATCAGCAGCACTGGTTCACACTGGGCTGCATGGATCCCGAGGTGAAGACGCCCAATCTGGACCGGCTGGTGCGGGTGGGCACGACAGGTTGGCTAGACCTTCCTCATCAGGCAATTGGCGAAAGAATCCTTCGAAGACCTACTTGAAGTGGACTTCGAAAATGAACGAGACGTGGCAGGATACTTCACGAAGCCTGATATGGGGGACTGCATCAAGCTACTCGAGGCACACTATGGCAGATCGATCCGCCCCGGCAGAACCCTCCTCTTCCTGGATGAAATTCAGGCGGCCCCCGCTGTCCTGACACGGGTCTCGTCTTAAGTGCCCTTGGCCTTAATGCCGCCGACCTCGAGACTCTTGACTTGATGCTGGCGAATGCAGGGGCGATCATGGAGCAGTTTATCGGACAGCACCTTATCTACAGGCAGGACATGTTCCGGCCACCCGAGTTGCACTACTGGATCCGCGTGCAGCCGTCATCAAACGCTGAGGTTGACTATGTGATTAACGTCGGCGCACACGTTGTGCCCATCGAGGTAAGGGCAGGCAAGACCGGCACGCTCAGGTCGCTGCACCAGTTCATGAATACCCACGAGAGCCCGCTGGCATTGCGATTCAACCTCGACCTGCCGTCGCTAACGCAGGCAGAGGGTGCCCTCCCCACCGGGCATACCTACTCGTACCCTCTACTCACACTTCCCGTCTACATGGTTGAACAGGCGAACAAAATGGCAACAGCCCTGTAGCCGTCAGACGCAGGCCGACGTTTCCCCGTTGTAATCAGCAAATGCGGTAGCTGGTGCTCCGTCCGCCAGCTTATTCTAGGCTTGATTTGCGGAGAATATGCGTCCTAATCTCCGCGTGCACTCTTGTTGACGCCTCGCGACATCAGTTTCTTGAACTCGTCGAGATGCTTCTCGTATACATCGTTGGGGTCCACATTGTGCATCTTGCAGAAAGTGGCGGCCAAACCCACGACCTCGCCCATGAGACCACCGGTCCGCATGATCCGGGCCACACCAAGTGCTTCGTGTGTGACGCTGACATCCCGTCCGGCCATGAACAAGTTGCCTACATTGCGGGAATAGAGCATACGATACGGCATCCAGTAGGTGTGTCCCGGCTGCTTGTGAACCGCGTAAGAGATGAAGGCGTCGCCTTCGAATCCCTTGTCGAAAGGCTTTTTCGGATAGTGGAGGTCGATCGACCAACCGGTCATGACGCAGGCGTCATCAAAGACCCGGTTCTTGATCACATCATCCTCCGTCAGCACCACGTGACCAAGCAGACGACGCGATTCGCGCGGCCCGGAAATATGGGCGGCCCAATTCAGGGCGCGGTTCGGATATTGCTTGTCCGTATTCTTGAGTGCGTCCCAGGCGCCGTACATTGCCCGGAAATTCCAATCGCGGATATACTCGCGGCTCTTGATCGGATCATGATCGAACCCGCTCTCCCAGAACCAGCAGCCGAGTGACTTCAGGCCTTTCTCCGTATACTGCCCTTCGTCCTCTCCACGGCCTGGAAATGGTTTGTCGCTCAGGTTCAGCGCCCAGGGGCAGGCCGGAAACGGGGAAGGCTTGCCAGTGTCACGTGTGTTCCAGAGGTTGCAGCCACCCATATGCCCGGTGAGGGTGATGTCGAAATCGGCTCCGGCAAGGGCGCCAATACAGCCGTCACCCGTGCAGTCCGCCACCCATCGTGCCCCAAAGCGGAGACGCTCACCCGTTTCAATGTTCTCTGCAATGACTGCAGCAATCCGGCCCTTATTCATTTCCACGCCGTTCCCGCGGTGACTGGGAAAGAAGGCAATGTTTGCCTCGGCACGGACGAGGGCATCCTTCCTGCCGTCCTCGTAGTTCTCCGCGGCATTTTCCTCACCATAGTGGCCTTTCTTCTCCTGCTCGAGTTCCTTGACCACATCTCCCAGATTCGGGTAGAGGGAGCCATGTGTCTTTCCTCCCAGCCAGACGCGTACTTCGGAACTGTTGTTCCCGCCGAGGACAGGCCGGTCATGAAT
>JAIFLS010000007.1 GCA_020048935.1 bacterium
CGGGAAACGATCAAATTCATCGAGCAGAACAAGGATCGGCCATTTGTCGCCTACCTGGGGCACTTCACCCCGCACATCCCCTACACGGCGCAGCAGCATCTCATCGACAAGAACCAGGACGCTTTCGAACCGTTATATGCCGCGCTTATCGAGACGCTCGATGACACCATAGGCCTTATTATGGACAAACTTGAAGCGCTGGACTTGGCCGACAACACGATCCTCGTTTTCACGTCCGACAACGGCGGGCTCCATGTGCCGGAGCTGGGGCATGCCAGGATCACGCACAATACGCCCTACCGAGCCGGCAAGGGGTACACCTACGAAGGTGGGCAGCGCGTGCCGTTGATCGTGCGCTGGCCCGGACATATCCCGGCAAACCGTGTGGTCGATGCCCCCGTAAACAACATCGATTGGGTCCCAACCTTGCTGGAGCTTGCCGGGGAACCGGTGCCATCCGGCGTAGACGGCATCAGTTTCGCCCCTGGCCTGCTTGGCGGCAACATGCCTGAACGAAAGCTTTTCTGGCACTTCCCTCACTATACCAATCAGGGCGGACGCCCGAGCGGCGCCATGCGCGACGGGGCTTGGTTGCTGATTGAACGGTACGATGAGGACCGGAACGAGCTCTATGATCTTTCGCGAGATATTGGCCAACAGCAGGATCTCGCCGCGCAACACCCTGAGCGCGTCACCTCAATGCGTGCAGCACTGGATGCGTGGCGACGAGAAAACGACGTTCAATACAACATTCCGAACCCAGCCTGCGACGAGGAAGCGTTTCGACAACTTTATGTCGATACGGATCCAAGCCGGTTCGATCCCGTTAACGCGGATGAACAGGAATGGGCCCGGATCCGCGAATGGCGGAAAGGCATGGACCATGTTACTTATACAGGGAGGTCTGGATCTCCTTGTTGACGACAAGCGCGTCGGGGACGCCCGCGATGTCGATGATCTTGTCGATCAGCACTTTCAGCTTCTGTGCGCTATCGGCCGAAAGAGCCAGCATCTCGCGCTGCACCTTGTTGATGTCCCCAAGCATGCCGGAGAGAATGGTGTCGACCGAGCAGTTGATGACGGCCAGGGGTTGGCAGAGTTCCTGACCGATTTCCGCCAGGATCTCGAAGAGCCGCTTCCGGGAAATCCCCGGTTTGGATTCGCGGCCCACCTGTTGCTGTTCCCCGCCTTCGACCTCGTTCACGAGTCGCTCGATACGTTTTTCCGCGGTGAGGATGATGCGATTGACTTCCTGCTGGACGGCCTGCAGGTCGTGCTCGAGGACCGCTTCCGGCACACGCAGCATGACCGCCCGTTTCCCTTCCGGTTTCCCGCCGGATGGCTCCGTCGTGGCGATCGCCGGCAGTTCCTGTCCGGCGTCCTTCCTGCTGGTGTCCTCCTCGATTTTCCGGAGCAGCTCGTTGAGGTGCGTGAACACACTCGTGCCTTGACCGGGGTCCGGGGATGCGGATGGTGCCGCTTGGGTTGGCGTATCCGCTGTGCGGCCGATGACGCCGCTCCTGACCAGCAGATCGTGCCAGTCCTCCGGAGCAAGCCCTCCCTCGATCAGGCGGGACTTGAGGTCGGATTCCTCGATCATGTCCACGCTCTTGTTCTTCATGTACCGCAAAAGGCGCTTCTCACTGTTGCCGATGGCGCTGCGCCGCTTGACGTATTCCTGCGACAAGGCATCGATCGCCAGCTCATCCTCCATCGTTTCGAGCTTTTCTTTGATGGTCTGGATGTCGCCGGGACTCGCAGGCGTATGACCTTCCGTGTCCTGTAGTTTTCCAGGCAGGTCCTTTTCCAGCAGAACGAGGGTCTTGTGGATCTGCTTTTTGGTCTTCTGGGTGTGAAAGGTCGGATCGCTGGTCATGGCGAGGTAGAACCGGTTGAGGCAGGCCACGATTTCCCCGGCAAGATCCTCCCCGTCGGATCCCTTTGCCCGTGCGGAGTCCGCGATCAGGGTTGATAGCGTCCCGGCATCCGCGCTCAGCTCGCGAATGCCGGACGCCGCGCCAGACGCATTGTCGACAGCTTCGCCACGAAGGTAGGCGGAAGCATCCTGCACCTGTTTTACCAGGTGATCGGCGGCATTTGCCGCATCCTGCTGGAGTAGGGTATCCTTCCCGACGACGACCTCATCTTCGGTCACTTCCACGTAGGTGACCTTGCGGGCGGTGACGACGTCGGCGAGCCCGACGACGGCGAGCGCCCCGCTGAATTCGCCCAGCTGCTGCAGCTCGGACGGTTTCGCGAGCAGGATCTCGACAAAGCCCGAGAACTGCTCGCGTGTCATGGCGGGCTTGAGGGTGAAGTTGGAGATCGCGCGGCTTGCGAGATGCTCGGCAAAGGACTTGAATACCGCATTCTTCTGTTCGACGGGGATACCGTTGACGGACAAGCCGTCCTCCGAGTTCTGGACCGCGATGTCGGTCGTCTGCCAGAGTCGGGAAAAATGCTGGAAGCAGGCGTCGGTGGCTTGGCGTGTCACGCTATGCTCCGGCCCGTAGACGTTGCTGTTGCTGAGAATCAAGCCGATAGACCGGATGGTCAGCTCGGCCATTTCCTCGGTAATCGTTGCCATGGAGGTCCCCCGTTGCCTTGTCAAATTACTTCAATTCAACGCCTAACGCCCAACGCCCAACATCCAAGTAAAGACTCCCAAACTTGGGCGTTGGATGTTGGGCGTTGGATGTTGGATTCGATTTTTCTGCAGTTACCAACTCGTCATCGCAAGGCCCCCGAGCGGAACCTTAGGCGATTGTGCCGGATTCCGCGGCGACAGGCAATCCTCATCTTGGGCTGGGCGTAAGCTATCGGATCATCTCCCACATCGTCTCGATATAGAAACGGTAGTTCGCGAGCGGGGTGCCGTTGGGGATGCGATGATCGACGGCGAGGACACAACCGCCGGTGGCCAGCATGGGGGGTACCTTGTATTCGAGTTCCCGGCGGATGGCCTCGCGGGATTGACGCAATATATGCTTGTCGATACCGCCGTAGAAGGCCAGCCGGTTGCCGTACTTCTCGCGTACCTTGACGATGTCCATCCCGGCCGCAGGCTCCATCGGGTGCATGCAATTGATGCCGGCATCCAGGAAGGCGTCGATCACGGGATTCATGTTGCCGTCGCTGTCCTGGTCGAAGAGCCGGGCTCCGCGCGCCTGGAGCATGTCCCAGATGCGTCGGTAATAGGGTTTGATGAATTCCTGGATCTGCACGGGCCCGGCCAGCGGACCGGATTTCCCGGCCATGTCCTCATGCACGAAAAGCAGGTCGACCGGGACGGTTGCCGACACGCGATCAAGGACCCGGCACGCCGTGTCGCCAATCGTCTGCAGGATGTCGTGGATCAACTCCGGTTGTTCATAATAGGCCAGGCACAGATTCTCCTCGCCCAGCAACTGGCGGGGTTCGTCAAACCCGCCGGGGATTCCGACCGACACGACACGATCAGCGGCCAGGTGCTCACGCGCCTTCCCTTGCCAGTCGCGCGCCAGGCGTTCCGGCGAGAATTCATACCAGGGTTTGATCTTGAGCCAATCATCCATTGTACGGACCGGATAATCCAGCGGGAGGGGCAGGGTTGCCGTGGCCTTGGGTAGTTTCATGGTGCGGCCCAGGCCGTCCCGCCAGATCTTGTGCTCGTCCGTTTCCTCGATCAGCACTTCGGGATACCCCCCGTTCCGCCCGGTATTCGCCGGCAGGTAACCGCGAGCCTCGCAACGGTAAGTGAAGGCCGAGAAATCCAGTTCCTCCGGGGTGGCCCCCTGGGCGTACCATTCCTCTTTCAGGCCGAGGAGCGGTCCGAAGATCTCGGTAAACAAGGGACGCTCGTTGTGCTGGAATGTCATGTGGTCGAGGTATTCCCGGCGGCCAACCGTGGGGGTCTTGCGGATGGCCAGATCGGCGTGAGTGGGCCAGCGCGGGGTGGATGATGCGGGATGTGTCATGTGTGTGTCCTTGTTATAGGTTATTGGGCAGTGCGGCGGCGCAGGATGCAGGGGTCCCGTCCGGTTCGTGGAAGATCTGGTCGTAGGTCTGGCGGTCCACGGTGGCGTTGCCTGCGGTGCGGTAGTGGAACTGCAGGGCGCGGCGACGCTGATTCGAGTGGTTCGGCGGGGTCTGATGCGGTGCGTTCCCATGGAAGAAGATAATGCCACCTGCCCGCAGGGGGACCGGTACGGCCAGGGATAGGTCGAGGCGATCCGGCAGGATCTCGCAATCGCTGGTGTGGTGATGGCGCAGTGGTCCTCGCCGGTGTGCGCCAGGCAGGAAATGCATACAGCCGTTCTCGACGGCTGCGTCGTCGAGGGCGATCCACGTGCCGATGACGGCATCGGGGTTGCCGGTCGAAAAATAGGCGTTGTCCTGATGCCAGGGTTTCTCGACGCCACCGGGCGGCTTCAGGAGAGCCATGGACTGGAACAGGACCGGGGCCTCGCCAAGCAGGGTGCGGAGGATGGGCTGGGTGCGGGGATGCGAGAACACGATTTTCTCGAAGATGGGGGCGGCATGCTCGAAGTGCATGAATTTGCGGATGTGCCCGTCGATCTCATCCTTGCGGGCGGGGTCGGGCTGGTAGCCGGACTCCGTCTGGAAGAACAGTCCCGCTTGATCCTTGGCTCGGAAGATGGCTCCGGCCTGGTTTACGTTCGTGTTCCTGGGCGGGACGTACTCGCTGATTTCCGGATTGAAGGCATATGTGTCGACGATTGCGCGCAGGGCATCCTTTGCCTCGTTCACTTCCTCTGCTGTGAACATATCGTCAAGTGCCAGATAGCCCTGCTCGCGATACGCCTTGACCTGTTCATCGGTTAACATGTTCATATTCCCGTGCTCCCTTCACCACCAGGCAATCCTGTTGATGTGAATATTGTTTGCACCATTCATCCATCCAATTACTTCCCTATCCAAGGTATGCACGCAGTATATACATGAAACAGGATATTTTGAAATGGATTGGTTGTGCAAATATTTGTACTATATGACCACCATGAGAACTGAGATGGAACTGCCGGATGGTGTGAAGTTGGTGGTGGGGCCCCCTGCCGGGTTGGTGACTTGCGAGCGGGACTGGAGCTGGTCGCCGCCGCCGTTGCTGGATTATGACCTCTGGATCGTGCTGGGAGGCGAAGGGGAGTTGACGGTCGATGGACAGGCGCACGCCTTGTCCGCAGGCTTCTCGTACATCCTGCGTCCTGGCAGCCTCCTGCAGGGGCGGCACGATCCCTTGCATCGGTTACGGGTGCTGTATTGCCATTTTGTGGTTACCGGGCCGGATGGTCGTGCTTCCGGTAATATTGCCTGCTGGCCAGCCGATCCGGTGATGCTGCATGATTTGCCTCGTGTCGAGATCCTGGGGGCCATTCTGTTGCAGGGGCTTCGACAGGAGGATGCCGCCGGGGCGCGTGCTGCCGAGCTGGCATTGCGGCAGCTCCTGCTACAGCGGATTCTGGATGCGGGGCGTCCGGCGCAGGCGCTGGCCGATGAGCGGATCGCGCGTGTGCTGGGCGCGATCCAGGAGCAACCGGAACGGCAATGGCAATTGGACGGGATGGCTCAGGTGGCCTGCTTGTCGGTCTCCCAGTTCCGGCGTTTGTTCATGACGGCAAC
>JAIFLS010000011.1 GCA_020048935.1 bacterium
ACTTTCCGATGTACCACCTATCCTGAGTGGTTCTCTTGAATGTCGGTTAAGCAGCCGCTGTGCCAATCCGACAATCATTAAGGTAACTAGTTAATAATAAACAGATTATGTCATTTACGAAACCGGGTAACACCAACACCTTGCACCAGCATAATGAAAACAATTATGTTGACATATCCACCGCAAGATACAAATATGTACTCTGCATTGATAATGGCGACTGGTTGCTTGATAAAAGGAATGTACTTGTAGCCGGGGTCGGCGACCCCGGCAGCACATGGGGATTGGCAACCGAGAGAGAGTTTGATGCCTCGCCATGCGCCTTCTCATGGACGCCGGGGTCACCGACCCCGGCAACAGTGATCGCCAAAGAGGCGGACAAACAGGATTATAGATATATGCAAAACGAACACACGGCAGCGGCGAGACCGCGTGCTGAAATCGAGCTGAACATACTTTATCGCGTCTCCCAGGCCATGGCCCACGAGAAAGGCGTGGCCTCCCTGCTAGACCGCGTGCTCGATATTCTCGAGACCGAGATGGGCATGGCGCGCGGTACGCTCACGCTGCGGCACCCCGACAGCGACATCTTCCAGATCGAAGCCTCGCGCGGGATTGCGGCAGAAGATAAACAGCGCGGACGCTACCAACTTGGCGAAGGCATCACAGGAAAGGTCGCAGCCACCGGCAAACCGATTATCGTCCCCGATATCCGCAATGAACCCGGATTCCTGGACCGGACCCGCTCCCGCAAGAATGAACACATGGCGTTCATCTGCGTGCCCATCATCCACCAGAACCGTGTGGTCGGCACGCTGAGCATTGACCGGCGTCCAACGGATGACGCCGAACTGCGCAAGGACATGAACTTCCTGAAACTGCTGGCCGACCTGCTGGCCGAGGCGGTCTACAACATCCGCGAGGGCATCGCGGCACAGGAGAGCCTGCTGGCGGAGAACCGCAAGCTGAAACTGGAACTGGGGGACCGCTACCGCCCGTCGAACATCATTGGAAATTGCCACAGCATGCGGATGGTCTACGAGCAGATCGCCCAGGTCGCCGACAGCAGCGCCACGGTGCTGATCCGCGGCGCGTCCGGGTCAGGCAAGGAACTGGTCGCGCGCGCGATCCATTTCAGCAGTCCGCGCAAGAACAACGCGTTCATCTGCGTCAACTGCGCCGCCCTGCCCGAGAACCTGATCGAAAGCGAGCTGTTCGGACATGAGAAGGGGGCCTTCACGGGGGCGATGCAGCAGCGCCAGGGCCGTTTCGAACTCGCCAATGGCGGGACGCTTTTCCTGGACGAGATCGGCGACATCAGCCCCGCCGTGCAGGTGCGCCTGCTGCGGGTGCTGCAGGAGCGCTGTTTCGAGCGTGTCGGCGGAATGCGGCCGGTCGATGTGAATGTGCGCATCATCACCGCCACCAGCGTGAACCTCGAGAAAGCCATCACGGAGGGCAGGTTCCGCGAGGATCTCTACTACCGGCTCAACGTCTTCCCGATCATCCTGCCGCTGCTGCGGGAGCGCAAATCGGACATCATCCTGCTGGCGGACCACTTCATCCAGAAATACAACACGGCCTATGGCAAGGATATCAAGCGCATCTCCTCGGCCGCCATCAACATGATGATGGCCTACCACTGGCCCGGCAACGTACGGGAACTGGAGAACTGCATCGAGCGGGCCGTGCTCACCAGTAACGACGACGTCATCCATGCCTACACCCTGCCCCCCTCGCTCCAGACCGGCGAGCAGACCCGTACCGGCCTGCTGCCGAGCGACGGCGCCGACCTCAAGGCCATGGTCAACGCCTACGAGCGCGAGATCATCATCGATGCCCTCAAGAAGAACCGCGGCAGCGCCGCTGCGGCAGCCCGCCATCTGAACACCACCCAGAGGATCCTGAACTACCGCATCAGCCAGCTTCAAATCAACCGCGACATTTTCAAGGACAGCCCAAACTGACAACAGACAAGTGTAGACGATCCCGCCGGCCTTGCGCCGGTGGTGATAAAAGATGATGGGATGGCGATGCCCACACCACAACGTTTGCCTCCACCGACACAAGGTCGGCGGGCGGCAGAGGAATAACAAGGAGATCGCGATCATGCAGCCGAAGAAGAACTGGTTCCTGCGCAAGAAGGATGGATCCGAGTACGGCCCGGTCAGCCTCAGTGACCTGCTGCGCTGGTCCGCGCAGTGCCGCATCGTGGCGGGCAATGCCGTCTCGATGGATCGCGAGGAGTGGACCGCCGTCGAGGAGATTCCCGAACTGGAGATGCACTGGATGGCCCACCGGGCCGATGGCAAGGAGTACGGGCCGTTCGCGCTGGCTGCCGTACAGGAGCTTTTCACGCATAACGTGCTGCCTGCCGACGCCGTCCTGATCAACCGCCTGACGGGCGAGAACAAGCCGCTCAGCGAGGTTATCGACCTGCCCGACGGCAAGGACAACACAAGGGAGATCGAGAAAATCGAGAAGGTTAACGACGTCGAGGAAGTCGACGCTCCTATCGAAGAAGAAGCCAGCCCGGCCAACGTCGACGCCCCAAGCGAAGACGAGCAAACAGCCGAAACAACCACAGGCAAAACCGAGGAAGCCGAGGAAGAAATCCCGGCAGAAACAGTGGCCCCCGCATCGAACACCCAACAACCAACGCCCAACAACCAACGCCCAACGAAGGACACCCGACACCCGACACCCGACAGCGTGCAAACCGCCAATGAGCAAGTCGAGGCCGCACTGCGAAACCGGCTAGGACAGGAAACCGCCGCCCTTCTCGACCAGATTGAGGCCCTTCGCCAGGAATTGCTTGATGCCCAGACGAAAGCGTCCGAGTCCGGCAGGACCTACCGGGCGAAAATCGATTCGCTGGAGAAGAAGCTGCAAAGCGCGCAGCAGTCTGCCCTGGATGCCGACACCCGGCGGGAGGCGCTTGAAGACGGGAAAAATCAATCACAGCAGCAAACCGCCAATGACATTGCGGATCTGCGCAAGCAGACGGCATTCATGAAGAAGAACATCGCCGTGTTGCACGCTGAACTCGACGAAGCCCGGCGACAATCCTCGCTGCGCGCCAAGATCATCCTCGCGCTGGGTGGGTTGCTTACCCTGTTCGCTGCCCTGTTCATCATGCGTGCCGCCGGCGGTTGTAGTCAGCGCGCGGACATCGCCAGCCCCCCTCCCGGGCAAGACAGGCCGGAAACGGCGGAGTCAACAGGCGGGGATTCACGGTCCGTGGGTGGCGCCACCACAGCCAACACGACAAACACCTGGCCTTCCCTGCGGATCAACGGACTGCGGGTTGACAAGAGACAGGATCACCTGATCATCCGCTTTGACGAGGGAGCCTTTGCCAGCCTTACCAACTTCACGCCATCCGCGTCCGGGCAGTTGAAGTCGCTCGTTGATCAGTTACGTCCGAGCCTGCCGGCCTTCCGGTTCGTCGTGGAGGGGCATTCCGACGACACGCCCATGCGGGCAACCGCGGCGTTTGCCGACAATACCGCCCTGGCCGCCGCGAGGGCAGACACCGGGGCTGCATTCCTGAAGCGCGAGGGAGCCAACGCCATTGCGTCCACCAATCCCGGGCCGCCGCCGTATCCGAACGATTCGCCGGAGAACCGCAGCCGTAACCGCACACTCCTGATCAAGCTTTACCGTCAATAGGCAGGGTAGCCATACCCTATTGCAGCGACCGGTAATCATCCGCCGACCGGTAGAATGTACCGCTGGATTTCCCCCAGGGAGGCAAGCCTTTCAGCGGTTTGACCCAGCCTCTAGCGGTGAGTACCGTATCCTTTTCCAGGCTGTCTGCAAACGCCTTGTCGGCCACCGGTATGATCAGCTTGGAGCGTGAGTAGCCTTTTGCGGAAAGAATCGCATAGTAATGTTGCTCGCCGCCTTTGTCTTTCCCCATGCTGACGTCCTTTACAACGAACTGCACCCCATCCGGGACTTTCACGAACAGGAGAGGCGGGGGAGTTGCATCATCGCAGCCGATCTGCCGCAGGAACGACTGGTAGACCGCATGCTTGTTCAATGACGTTGCGGCCTCATACGCCTCGGAGAACTCAAGGATTGCCGATTCTTCCAGAATGGGCGGTGTATTCGCGGCCTCCTGTGATGCAAAATCCAAGGGTTGCTGCAGAAGCGAACGGTAGATCTCTTCTGTTTCGTCACGTTTGAATACGGAAAAGATCCCTGCACCGCGGCAGTTCGGGCATGCCGAGCCCAGAAAGCCAGCGCCTTTGCAGGACGTGCACGCCCCGGTGCCTTTGCACAAAGAGCAGGTCAGCAAGCTGCTGATACCGGGTTTCGTTCCCTTGCCGCCGCAATTCGTGCATTTTCCACTGCTGCATTTGGAGCAAGGCGTCTCCAAGGTCCCACTACCCTTGCAGTCGGGGCAGATTGTCTGACTGAACAGGCGATCATCCCTCACATGGTTCCGGTAAACACTGGTGGCGTGGTTGGCGTCCAGTATCGCCTTGACATTCTTCGCGTGAGTTGCCTTTCCCGACAAATGGTAGCCAAGATAGCAAATGGCCAGCGCCCTCGCTTGTTCTGGCGTGGCAGCGGAAGATGACGTCACTCTCGCCAGCGCATCAAACCTTGCTGCATTTGCAGGCTCCTGCTGCAGCGCGTCAATGGCTGCCTGAATCGGGATATCAGACCCCGCATCATCCGCGCAGGCTCGCCTATCGAAGGCAAGCAGAAGAACGAGAATCGCGAAAAACATATGTCGAGCCATTTGAGTAACCTCCATGATAAGCCCGTTCTGTCAAAAGTTGACAGAGCGTTTTTTATATGAACAATTCGATTTCAACGGGATAAGCCTTCTAAAGGCGTTCTCCCCCGTTTTTCCCTTTATTTCGGCCTACGAGAACGGCGACGAGAACGCATTACGAGTCGCAGGCAGCATAATCGTTCCCCGTTCTCGTCGCCGTTCTCGTTAACCGATTTACCTTTTCATGGTTTTCGTATACCATTTGACAGTACCGATAAGCCATTCCCTACAATATCCCTGCCTCGCTTGGTCAATATACACGGTTCCGCTTGAAAAAAAAAGGTCTCACGAACCGAAGTTCGCGAGACCTGAAAGAAAATCCCGGCAACGTGCTACTCTCCCACAACCGATCGCTGCAGTACCATCGCCGCTGAGGCCCTTCACTTCCGTGTTCGGTATGGGAACGGGTGTTACCTCCTCGCTATGATCACCGGGAAAAATGTTAACCGCCACTGACTCGTGAGAGTCAATGACTACTGTATAGAGAACTGCAAAACAACTTCACAAACGGATGGAGATAAAAAAGATCAAGCCTCACGGCTAATTAGTACTGGTCAGCTAACGTCTTTAGATATACACGCTTACACTTCCAGCCTATCAAGGTCGTAGTCTTCAACCTGCCTTCAGGGACCCGAAGGTCCGGGAGATCTGGTCTTGGAGGAGGCTTGGCACTTAGATGCTTTCAGCGCTTATCCGTTCCGTACATAGCTACCCAGCGATGCTCCTGGCGGAACAACTGGAACACCAGAGGTACGTCATTCCCGGTCCTCTCGTACTAGGGAATGTTCTCCTCAAATCTCCTACGCCCACAGTGGATAAGGACCGAACT
>JAIFLS010000226.1 GCA_020048935.1 bacterium
GATGTGATCAGCGTGCTGGTCGGCGATACCGTGACCGAGGAGGCGCTGCCGACCTATGCCATGTGGCTGGCGCATGTGGAGGGCGTCAGCGAGACGGGGGCCGCCGCGAACAGTCCGTGGACCGCGTGGAACCGGGCCTGGTGCGGCGAGGAGAACCGGCACGGTGATGTGCTGTCGCGCTACCTGATGCTCTCGGGGCGTGTGAACATGCGCGAGGTCGATGTGGTGATCAACAACCTTGTCTACGACGGCATGGATATAAAGACCGGTCGCGATCCCTACCGGTTCTTTGTCTACACCAGCTTCCAGGAACTAGCCACCAACCGCTCGCACCGCAATGTCGGCAGGATGGCCCAGGCCGCCGGGGCGGAACGGCTGTTCAAGATGTCGGGTGTCATCGCCGGCGACGAGGGTTGGCACGCGCGGGCCTACCGGCTGTTCGTGGAGAAGTTCCTGGAGCTGGATACCAACGAGGCGATGCTGGCGATCGCCGACCTGTTCCGCAAGCAGATCATCATGCCGGCGATGAACATGCGCGAGCGCGGGGCGGCCAGGGGCGATACGTTCGCCACGTTCGAGGCGCTGGCGCAGCGGATCGGTGTCTACACGGCGCAGGACTACCTCGAGATCCTCGAGTTCCTGGTCGATGCCTGGAAGATCCCGGCGTTCAGCGGGCTTTCCACGGCGGCGCTTCAGGCCCAGGAGTTCATCTGCGGCCTGCCCGACCGCTATCGCCGCCTGCTCAAGCGCCTGCGTGTGCCGACGGCCGTCGAGATGCCGCCCACCTTCCGCTGGCTTGTGCAACCCGCGTGATAACGGGGTGGTGGTGCCGTGTCAGAAATGGTCTTCGGCGCTGATCGATTGCTCGACGGAGTCGCCGTGCTGCGACAGCGACTGGATCGCGTTGGCGAGGATCTCGGGATGGACAGTGGCGCGTCGGTAGGTGTCCACAATTACCAGATGCTCGACTCCGTCAAGCTCGGCGATGGCCAACGCCCCGAACGGGATCAGCATGTTGAGCTTCAGAGCTTCGGCATATTGTGACGGAACGGCTACGCCGCAGGGGGTCGAAAGCTGCACGAGGGCCGAGTTGTCGGTACCGGTGCGGCTGAAGTCGATCCAGATCTGCTGCGAGCGCCCGTCGGGCAGCGAGACCAGCACACCGAACTGGGGCGACTCCCCGCTGATGACGGCGTTCATCTCGCGAATCGCCTCTGTGACCAGGTCGCTATCGGAAAGCATGCCGGCGAAGCCTTCGCGGGCTTCCGGGGATTGCAGCAGCCATTCGCGCCATTCGGCTGGTGAATCGCCGAGTTCGTGCCCGGTAATCATGCACAGGGCATTGGCGGCATCGGTCGTGTTGCGATTCTGCTCGAGCAGTGTGATCAGGGCGGGCACGGCGCGTTCATTCCCGATTTCGGACAGGATCTTGATGGCCGACCAGCGGACGCCATCGTTGCGGTCCTGCAGCAGCGGCAATACCGCTTCTGTCAGCTCGGTACCCTGGGTGCAGGCGGCATTGATCGTGGCCGGTCGCGTCCTGATGTTGCGCAGGCCTTGGCGGATGGTTTCCGTGTTCATCGTACTCCTTTCGTCGATTCGGATGGCAGTTTAGCGCCGCGACGGGAAATGGCAATGTGATTATCCGCACCCGGCAATATCGAGGGGGCAATATCGACAATATCGACTTGCAAACCCATTCCATCAGCGATACGATCCAGAGAACTTGAGGTGACGGATTATGCTCGAAAACTGGTTTCAGATCATTAGAGGCTCGCAATTGACCTTGCCTTCCATCGAGGTGGCACTGTTCGTTGTGCTGCTGGCCTTGTCGCTGCTCTACCGGTACAATCGCGCCGGTATAGTTGTCGCCTATTTATTCGCCTGTCGCTGGGGTTGGATGGTGGTCGGTAATCTGCCAACCGCCGCCAAGACCAGCTACGTTATTCTCGGGATACTGGTCGGCGCACTGGCGATCGTCAGTATGCTCTCCGATCCCCGTTACTAAAACCGTTCCGACCGCGACGCCTATGCCAAAACATATCAGCCGTTACCTTGTCAGTTTCGTGATCATCGCCCTCGTCGATACCGTGCTGGTTCTTTGCATGATCGCCTGCTTTCGCTTGTGGTATGTACGCAATGCCGCGACCAATGCTGTGAAATTCGCGCAGGCCGGACAGCCGGAGCAGGTCATCCGCGAGCTGCGCCTGGCCTACCGCTGGGCACCGGCCTACCCTGCCTTCAGCGAGACCGTCGCCGGGTTGTACAAGCAGGCCCTTCAGCAGGCCGGCTCGCCCGATGCGCCTCCTGTTCCGGAGGAACGCACCTTCCTGTCTGCCCTTCCACCGGCCGAGAAAGCACTGATTCCGGCGGACATGCTGGTCAACTTCCTGTACCGGAAATACAGCCGGGGCCAGGCGACTCCGCCGTCCACCGGCAGCTTGGCTGAAGCCCCTGTGGCTGAGTTCCGCCCCGGTCCGGAGGAGGAGGCCGCGAAACCTGCCATTGCCTTGAATTCCCCGCCCCAGGCGGGACAGCCGCTGTCTCCCCCGCCATCGGATGGAACCGCACCGGTACCGGAAACCGGGACCGCACCTCAGCCAGCCTACAACCCGGACGCCATGTGGGGGGCCGTCAGCACACAGGACGCGCCGCTCTACGACAAAAACGGGAAGAAGATGCGCGAGATTCCCGCCGGCAGCCTGGTCGATGTGCAGGAAACCCGCAGCACCCCGAATGGGGAAGTGGTTATCGGCTCGGTACTGTCCCGCAACGGCAATTTCAGTGGTGTGATCCTCAAACGCGACCACGTCGATCTTTATGTGGGTTATCCGATGAGTGCCACCTCCAAGGATCAGCGCGTGCTTGTCTCAAGGCGCGGCGAGATCCTTGCCGCCATCAAATCCCGCCAGGAGGCACTGGAAAAAGCTGCCAGCAACCGGAATCCGCACCAGGCTGAATTTCTCGCCGTCGCGCTGAATTATAAAGCCATTATGGATGAAGCCAAGCAGTTGAATGAACAGTACAAAAAGGCCACCGGCAACCAGCGCATGGAACTGGGAAACCGGCTGCGCACCCTCAAGAACGATCAGTTCGTGGTGATGCCGAAATACAATGAACTCAAGCAGAAAAGGGACAGATGGAATGACCAGAACCAGAACGTCGCGCAGGACATCTCCAGCGACCCGCAGATACGGCAACTGAACCAGCAGCTTGAACAGATCGACCAGCAGCTTAAGAATGTTTAAAACCAGTCAGGAAAAAGGCTATGGCAGATATCGAATACAGGTGCTCGTCATGTCGGAAACCCCGTGTCGTTTCGGAATTCGCGGATGTTGCCAAGCTCAAATGCGCCGCCTGTGGCGGACCGCTGCAGAAGGGCGGTGAGGCGCCATCCATCCCTGCTCCCGTGTCTGAGGCCGGGGAGGGGATGCCTGCCCCGATTCCCGTCACCGCACCGGCATCGGCCGGAGGCTCGCGGCTGAAGGTTGCCAAGCAGCAGCGTGAGCAGCTTGAAACCGAGGTTGCCGAACGGTTTACCCCGCCGAAGGGCAAAGCACCGAAGGCCCCGGCCCCCGCGGAGGCTTTTAAAGCGGATGACCTGCTGCGCCAGAATCCGCTGGAACTCCACCCGAAGGTCAGCACCCGCCGCAAAGGGGTCAGCCACACGCTGCTGGCGTTCCTGTTGTTCGGTTTCATCGGGGCCGCGACCGGCTACCTTCGCTACGGTAGCGAGATGAACCTGCCCGGCAGCGGGCACTTACCCGTCAAGCTTATCACGGACCTGATGGAGTATGCCTGGGTCGGCATCCTGCTGCTCAACCTGGTTGTGGTGCTCAAGGCCTTGTCGGACAATATGTTCCAGGGCATCCTGTGCCTGCTGGTCCCGGGGTGGACGGTGGTCTACCTGTTGTTCATTTCCGACAACTTCTATCTGCGCGCCATTTTCTTCGGCTGCCTGGTCGGTGTCGCGCAGGACGGGAGTTTCCAGCTTTACGAGATTGCGGCCCGCGCGATGAATGCGGTCTCGAATTTCATCAACAGCGGTGGTGGTGACGTCCGGCGTACCGACCCGGTGATTTGACTCGATCCAGTCCAGTATCCGTTCGGCTACAGCGCGCTTCGACATCAGCGGCAAGGGCTCGACACCGCTGGCCGTGACCAGGCAGACGGCATTGGTGTCGACCTCGAAGCCGGCATCGTCGCGGCTGACATCGTTCGCCACAATCAGATCCAGGCCCTTGGCGCTGCGCTTGCCGTCTGCTGCCGCCAGCAGGTTTTCCGTTTCCGCCGCGAAGCCGACAACCAGTTGACCGGGACGCCGCCGCCCTTTAACCGCCTGCAGGATATCAGCCGTACGTTCCAGTTCCAGCGTGCCGCTCATCGTGCTCTTCTTCAGTTTCTGCAGCGCGATCAGTTTCGGACGCCAGTCCGCCACCGCCGCGCACATCACCAGTGCGTCGCAATCCGCCAGGGCGTCCAGCACCGCCGCCAGCATATCGGCCGCACTGGTCACGCGCGTCAATGCCGCCCCTTCCGGCGGTCCCAGCGACACCGGCCCCGAGATCAGCCGTACCGCGTGCCCACGCGCCACGCCCGCCTCCGCCAGGGCATAGCCCATCTTGCCGGTTGAACGGTTACTCAGGAACCGCACCGGATCCAGGAATTCGCGGGTCGGTCCCGCTGTCACAAGAAGATTCATGCCCGTACTCTAACGGGGAAAAGCCGACCCCGCAACGCAATATCACAGCCGCCATTCTCCTTCCGGAGGAAAAGGTAACCGTGGTTTTTTCGTGACAACAAATAAAAACCGCGTAATCATTGCACGAAATGACTATACTTCTGAAAGGCGGTGTCCATCGTGATACCGGTGTACAACGAAGCGTCCTGCATTGCATCGACACTGCTGGAGCTGATCGGCATGCACCGTTTTGTGCCGAACCTCTGCGCCATGCATGGAGCCTGCATCGTGCAGCACCCCGTACACCACCGCATAATCGGATGAGAGTCCTGAATGCAGACAGGTGGTTCTTAAAATGATGCGGAACTGGAAGCAGCAATTGAAGCAGGAAGTTAAGGAGGTCATGCAGGCTGCCTGCACGGCGGGAATTGGCCATCGCTTTTTTTTCATGGGCTTTTTGCTCTGCATTGTCTTCCTGACGGCAGCCGTCATCCTGATGGTTGATAGACCGATGCTCGAATTCGTTAAAAAGATCCGCCCGAATCTTGGCACGTGGGGATACTTTGCTTGGAAAGTCCGAAAATGGGGAAGCGGGTATGATCATCTTGTCTTTATCGGAGTTCCCTTGTTATTCGCCTATTTCCTGAAATCGAAGCGTCTGGCAAAATTGGCTTTGACCGCGATCCTGGCCGTATTAATGGCGACCTTGGTTGTGAACCTCGTGCGTGTCGGTACCGGACGTCCCCGTCCCCGCACACACATCAAGACACAGGAAGCGGATCGCCTGACCGGCCCATCCCTGCGATATGCCTACCAGAGTTTCCCGTCAGGTCATACAGCATCGGCCTTCGCGGGGGCCACGGCGCTTACGGTTTGCGCACCGGTATTCGGGTGGCCGGCATTGCTAAGTGCCACCGGCGTTGG
>JAIFLS010000219.1 GCA_020048935.1 bacterium
GCCTCGGGATCGGTCGGCGACGGAGGCGGTGCCGGTTTCTTGCGTTGCTTCCAAGGCGGTGTATTGTTCGGATAGGCCATGCCGCAACCTACCACGAGTAATCGTTTTTGCAAAGCAATCTTGTCAACATGCGGGCATAATGAGAATTTCTGATAATAGCAGTGGTATATTTGCTCAAGACATAATAGGTTGAGAGCAATGGAGTCGACAATGGTGCTCTATTACGAGAAAACATGAGGCATTAAAATGCGATCTGCTATCCATACATTTATTTATTGTGCAAGCCTGCTTATTTCCACTCATCTTGGATCCGCAGTAGAAGCCTCTTCCGATAGGCAGGCTAAACCAATGATGGTTGATAGCGGCCTCTATCAGAGAATCGCACTCCTTGCGGCTTCAAGAATAGATGACATTCTAGTTGATTACGAATATCATGTGACTGTCTACCTTCCGATCATTACCCCAGGCGAGTCTTTATTCACGCAGAAGATCAACTCGTATCCTACACTAATTGGATCATCACCATATTGGAAATCGTTCGTTGATTTGCTCGTGCCGTCTGTATCTCGAAACGGTGCCATTGTCTATCCCATTACTATTCGGGAAGACCCTCGAACAAGAGAGAGACTTATTCTCAACGACTTGGGCGTTGTGATATGTCGGACGCCAGCACCAGATGATTATGATTGGCAATGGTACATATCCGGCAAATGGAAAGAATGGGACGCGCGAGGGGTGGCAAGTAATTCGAAAACGTACGACCCTTCCCGTCTAGCAATTTCATATGAGCTAATTCAAGAAGAAGAGCTGCTTCGATACTGCATGGTTGACCCTACGTTAATTGTTCAACCAATAGCCGGTGAAGTGATGGCAACAGATGACGGAGGTGACAGCGTAACAAAGCTAACGTTTACCTCCCTTGACATAACAACAAATGGAATTCAACTCGAACTGGCCTATCCATTTGATTTAAACAACTACCCTGTCAACAGCCAGACAGGGAAAGTCGATATATTCAAATGTAACGATCTTATGGGCTTGTGGTGGGGGTTTGGAACGCGAATGAGTGTATCAACCTCAACGCACTTCGTTACATGGTGCGACACGACCACAATACATCCTTCCATGAATAAGTGCTTCTACATGGCGGCAGATGCAAATATTGATTCTGATGGCGATAGTTGGAGTGATGCTGAAGAGATCTATATTTTTAGAACGGACCCTACAAATGCGAATTCTTCTGCTGTACAGGTAAGCGGAACCATAAGCTACAGCGGCTCCAAGTCTGGCTTGGTGCGTACAATACTTTCCACAAACCGTTTAAGTTGGACAGAGGGGCCGTGGTACGACATGTATGAGGCTGGTGAGTATTTTGTGTTCGCAGGCAAAAACCGAACTTTTTGGATCAAAGCTTATATGGACAGCAATGAGAACGGAGTGCGTGACATATTTGATCCAGCAGGTATCTACAATACGCAGGGTGTGGCAATCGGCAATGGAACATCTGGACGTAACTTCGACTTAGTTGACGTAAACCTGACAGCAACCGATCTGGACGGACAGGTGGATGATGCAGATGAAGAAAGTCCAGGTGCCTTTGTCCATTTCAACGTTGATGATGACTATGGAATGGCTATATTCAATGGGTTCCCATGGATATCGGGATTTGACTATCTACAGACGACCAACACGATCTCAGGAGAAGACGATCTTACGCCCCTTGAAATGAGTGTAACGTCGCTGCCGCAAAGTGGGAGTATCAAACTGATTCTGCCGGATTCACGGATCGCCATCTGGTCTAGTCAAGAAAAGGGAATTAGCAATCTTATTGCGCAGGGACCCTCTACATTGACCTGGGATCTTTCAAACACAAATGAGCGAAGTTCTTTCTTGCTGCACAGTACCAATCTATGGGTTGAAGGTGTTTCCAGTGGTGATTCGGTAATAGACCTTGCATATATATCACCAGATAACGAAGTGCTGACAATTGATCGAGTCAAGTATCATTTCATAGCTGCAGAATGCGGTCGTCAGCAGTGGTATCAGCGTTACTATACGCGAAATATGTTCACAAACCTAGTTGATTGCGAATGGACAGTGTCATTTTCAACCGACCAAGATGAGTGGAATGCAGGAGGCTATAATTGTATTGCATGGACTGTAGGAGAGACAAACACATGGTATAGTCCTGCTGACATTGATGAATATTATGGTGATGATGACGGTCTATTTGAGAATTCTGATATGGACGATTTTTACTTAAGTAAGAAAGGCTATTTGCCCACAGCTAGTGGCCCGGAAGATGCTACCGTGATGTACTACCCCGTCACGAACAACCTTGGCTATCATGCAGCGATTAAAATGCAGGATTGTAGCTGTGGAAGTGGTCGATGGATTATGTATGAAAGCAAGCTAGGCGATTGGACAAAAATTGAGCATAGATGGGATCAACTTAATTCTTACGGCAATCATTATTTAGAGACCACATACGGAGAGCCAGGACGCTTTTATAAATAGGAGGGCCATATGCGAATTCACCTATTAGTATGCCGTTTAGTGCCTGCATTTGTCATTCTTTGCATTCAACCGGCACTGAAAACGTCTGCCTCGTTATCCCTGAACTTTCGAGCACCAATACAACCAGGCAGCTACTACGAGGAGAGTGGCATTGCATTTATGAATGTTTACCACACCTACATACTGCCGCCTGCCGGCGATAGTGGGAGTTTGTATTTTGATTCAACTTCAGCAATGTGGGCATTAGATGGAAGCCTATTTCAGCCTGTCAGTGTCACTCTTGATTCAGATCCCGCGTCTTCGGGTGGACCCTATGATGCGATCTTCACTGGGCATCGAGTAGATGGTTCCACCATTGAACAGCGGTTTTCGGTTGATCACCTAAATGGAAGCTATTCCTTCGACGAGTCATTTGGATATGTATCATCTTTATCAATTAATGCCCCCATGGTAGTGGCAAATGATGCCTTTACGATAAATGTCGTGCCTGAATCTAGCACAATTGCTCTCTTCATTCTTGGTGTCTGTGTATTGTACTTATCAAAATCATTCACTGGAGTTCAAAATGAGAATTCAATTTAGCCTCTATGTTCTTCTTTCATGTGTTGTTCTTCCGTGTTTCAGCCAAACAGGAATTTCACCTCAAGTTGATAACCGTGTTCGTGTCGAATTCGAAACTCACTATAATGCTTGGATGGAGTGGAGAGAAAACAACAGGGCAAGTTCTTCTCTAACGGAAAATATACCATTTAAAGCCATTATTGCTCTTGGCCCCAAGGCGCTTCCGTTTGTCATTGAGAAGATGAACCAACAAAAAAATAATTTTCACCTACAGCGGGCAGTCCGAGAAATGAGCAAGAAACGTTTTGAACGTAATGCATGGCCAGTAGGCAAACACGGAGATTCTGTCAGCTTGGCAAAAATGTATACAGATTGGTGGAACAATGATCTTGCAAAAACCTCTGACAAGGTTCGTGCATTGCTTGCTGACAAGAGATCGCATGAAGTGTCTGGCAATATTGAGGAAGCGTCAAGGATCACAAAGCAAATCGAGAATTTGGGGATTGCGGCACTTCCCGAAGTATTTGAGTTAATAGCAGGCGGAGAGACCTCTCTTGTCAGTACAGCATCAATGTTAACTGAAGGGAAACTCTCGAATGACGCAAGTGCAATAGCTTGTTCACAGTGGTGGAGTGAAAACAAGAATTCTTGGAGCATTCCACATCCTGAAAGCCCACAAACGAGCTACACCAAGTAACTCGGCCGGTGCCGCGTTTTCCTCAGGTTACGGATTGCAGGAACAGGGCGGTATAAAGGAAACCGGACTTGAACTGCGCCAGGGAGAAGGACTCGTCGGGCGCATGGATGCGATCCGCCTCCAGGCCGAAGCCGACCAGCAGAGGCTTGGCCCCCGAGACCTCGGCAAGACGCGATACGATCGGGATGGAGGCCCCCTCCCACAGGAAGGCCACCGGCTGGCCGGGGCAAAGCGTCGCCAGCGCTCCCTGCGCCGTGCGGACGGCGGCGGCATCCGGATCGAGCCGGAATCCCGGACCACCGATACCCGTGTCCGCCAGCGTCAGGCGCATGCCGGCAGGCGTGTGGCGGGAAAGATGCGCGGAAATCGCGTCAAGCACAGCCTGCGGTGCCTGGCCGGGAACCAGACGGGCGGTCAGCTTGAGTTCGGCGGCGGCAGGGATGATGGTCTTCATGCCGCTGCCGCCGTAGCCGCTGTGGATGCCGTTGATATCCAGGCTGGGCAGAAAGCCGACCCGCTCATAGGGCGGGAGTTCGCGCATTCCGCCATCGGGGCTGGTGCCGGTCTGGCGGCGATAGGCGTCCGCATCGAATGGGACGGCGGCGGCAAGCTGCGACTCGCGGGGCGAGGGTGGAATGACGCCATCGTAGAAACCGGGGACGGCGACGCGTCCCTCGGCATCGAACAGCAAGGCGGCCAGTTGCGCTACCCCCTGCGCCGCGTTGGGGGCGAGACCGCCGTGCACCCCCGAATGGAGATCGTGGTCAGTCCCGTTAAGCTGCGCACTGAGGTGGACAATCCCGCGGAGGCCCATGATGATGGTCGGAGCCCCGGATTGCACCATGCAGGTGTCGTGTACCATCAGGATGTCGGCCTGGAGTCGTTCGCGCCAGCTTTCGAGCACGCGATTCAGCCCGCCACTGCTGCATTCCTCCTCGCCCTCGATCAGCACCTTGAGGTTGACATCCAGCGCTCCGCCCTCGATCAGGGCCTCGATCGCGGCCAGCGTGTAGAAGACCTGCCCCTTGTTGTCCTGCGCCCCGCGCGCGAAAAGCCGGCCGCCCCGCCAGGCCGGCTCGAATGGCGGCGTGGTCCAGGAACCGAGCGGATCGACCGGCTGAACATCGTAATGCCCGTAGAAAAGCACCGTGGGCCGGTCGGGCTTGCCCGCACGCTCCGCGAAGACGAAGGGTTTCGTGCCGGTCGGGGCCAGTTCGGCGTGAAAGCCGTGCCGCCGCAGGCGCGCGGCGACCCAGTCGGCACAATCCAGACAGTCCTGCTGGCGCGCCGGATCGGCACTGACACTCGGGAAACGCAGAAACGCCTCCCAGTCCTGCACAATCTGCTCCCGCCGCCGTTCAAATTCCATTTCAAGCACAGCTATATTCACGATCCCCTCTCCATGGTTAACCCAGACCCATGCAGGCTAGCGAATATTATAGGGAATGACAAAGCAATTCAGGGGCATGACTGCTGGACTTTGATCGAGGCGCTTGATTATTGCGCGTGAATCCGGTAGGGGTATGTCAGGATGAACGTAGAGAGAGTATATCAATTTGCGGGAAGGCTGTTCGCGCCGGAAAGCATGTTTTTCCTGATGCTGGCCCTCTCGATTGTTACGGTCGCCATCAGCATCGTCCCGGTTTTCAACTTGCTGTTCGCCGCGCGCATCGAGGAAACGACAACCGACGGACGACTCAAACTGGGAAAAATCCTTCGCACGATCAGCCACATGCTTTT
>JAIFLS010000168.1 GCA_020048935.1 bacterium
TTTAACAGTACTTTTGCCTCTATTTCCCCTCTATTTCGGCCAACGAGAACGGCGACGAGAACGCATTACGAGTCGAAGGCAATATAATCGTTACCCGTTCTCGTCGCCGTTCTCGTTAACCGATTTCCCTTTTAATTGCTTCTAAAACGTTTGTCAATTCCCGCCCCAATTATCCCCGCGGATGAAACTGATGGTGCACCGACTTCAACCGCTGCTGGTCCACATGGGTGTAGATCTGCGTCGTGGCGATATCGGCATGTCCCAGCATCTCCTGGATCACCCGCAGCGGGGCCCCGTTGGCCAGCAGATGGCTGGCAAACGAATGCCTCAAGGTATGCGGCGACACCGGCTTATCGATACCGGCCCGCCGCGTGTAGGTACGTACGATCTGCCATAAACGCTGACGGGAGAACGCCTCCCCGCGCACGGTCAGGAACACAAACCGCGAGGGACCCTTCTTCTCCAGCCTCGGGCGCACGGTCAGCAGGTAATGCTCCAGTGCCTCCCGCGATGCGGATCCGAACGGCACGACCCGCGTCTTGCTGCCCTTGCCAATGCAACGCAAATACCCGTCATCGAAGTGCAGGTCATCGAGTTTCAGGCCGCAAAGCTCGGATACACGCATGCCTGTCGCATAAAACAGCTCAAGCAGGGCCCGGTCGCGCACCGCCACCGGTGCATCCCCGTCGGGAGCCGAGAGCAGGCGTTCGATCTCGCGCGGCGTCAAGAACCCCGGCAGCACTTTCCACAAGCGCGGCGAGTCCATGACGTCGGTGACGTTGGTGGCCAGCAAGCCCTCGCGCTGGAGATACGCGAAGAAAACCTTGATGGCCACCAACCGGCGGGAGATCGAATTCACACTCAACCCGCGTTCCCGCTCCGACATCAGGTAATCGACGATGTGATCGCGCCGCACCGCATTGGGACCGGAGATGCCAAGCGTTGCCATAAACCCTGAAAAACCGGCCAGGTCCGCCGCATAGGCCTCGCGTGTCCGCTCGCTAAGCCCCCGTTCCAGGATCACGTAATCCAGGAACATCTCGATCAGGGAATTCATAGACGTGCTTCCGGCGGCAGTGCCTCCCTGGCATTCTCGTCCGCCGGGATACCATTGACCGAGAACCCAGCCTTGGAAACCAGATACTCGAAGTTCTTGTCCGCGCTCAGCAGGCTGTCATAGGTCAGCCGGATAATCCGTTTCTCGGGATCCAGCAGCACCGATCCCGGCTTGATTCCCGGCCCCCGGCTCAATGATTGCATGACGATATTCACGCAAGCCTTATTATGCATATCCGGCACATTCAATGTCAGTTCACGGAAATCCTGCTGCCTGCAGGATACCGTAAGGAACAAGGCCAGCCCCAGCATCGAGTAAAGTTTTGTTTTCATGATGCCAAACCTAGCAGAACAGCCGCGCCTCCGTCAACGCAAACGCGATCTTAAAAACACGTCCCAACAACCAGTGAACATTAAGGTGGGCACCAAATGTAGCCCAGTTGCGCCGCAACTGAGGCAACGGGATGTGCTTACAATTTCGCAAATCCGCGCAATTATGGCATACCACCGTTTGCTTACAACGCTGAAGCCGCGCTCGCGGCGCGAGCGGGCTACAGCAATCGACGAAGCGGGTCGGTTAAGGGTATCCGAGTATGGTTTGCGGTTAAGAGCGGCATCTACGATCGTTGGAATGAGCGTCCGCCGGTGCGTCTTTTGGCGGCGACCGCCTGGCGTCCAGCCCCCTGGCGAGCCGGCCGCTGCTGGCGTGGCTCGGGCCGTGCATCATCCCCCGTCGCCAGGCGTGCCGACTCGGAGTGGTAGCGGTGCGTCGTGTCCACGGGGATCGGACGGCGGATCAGCTTCTCGATACCGCGCAGCCAGTCGCGCTCGCGCGCGCTGCAGAACGAGACGGCATCGCCACCGGCGCCAGCACGCGCCGTGCGCCCGATACGGTGGATGTAGGTCTCCGGCTCCTCCGGCAGATCGTAGTTCACCACGTGCGTGATCCCGTCCACGTCCAAGCCGCGCGCCGCGATATCCGTGGCCACCATCGCCCGGACACGCGCGGTCTTGAACCCGTCCAGCGCCGCCGTGCGCGCCCCTTGCGACTTGTTGCCATGGATAGCGCAGGCGTTGATGCCGGACTGCACGAGCTTGCGGACGACCTTGTCGGCGCCATGCTTCGTGCGGGTGAACACGATGACCTTGTCCATGTCCCGCCCGCGGATCAGTTCCGCCAGCAGGGAATCCTTGTCCGCCTTGTCGACGAACATCAGCTTCTGGTCGATCCGCTCCACCGTCGGACGTTCCGGATCAATCGTGATCTCGACCGGATTGACCAGCAGGTCGCGCGCCAATCCCGCCACGATCGGCGGCATGGTGGCCGAGAAGAAAAGCGAATGGCGCTTGCGCGGCAACTTGGCGACCACCCGGCGCACGGCCGGGATGAACCCCATGTCGAGCATACGATCGGCCTCATCCAGGATGAACAGCTCGACGGCGGACAGGCGGATATGCCCCTGCTCCATCAGGTCCAGCAGACGCCCCGGCGTGGCAACCACGACATCGGGGCCGCGCCGCAGGGCTTGTTCCTGCGGGTTCTGGCCGACGCCACCGAAAATGACCGTGTGCGTGACCGAGAGATACCGTCCATAGGTACGGATGCTCTCGCCGATCTGTGCCGCCAGTTCGCGCGTGGGTGTCAGGATCAGCGCCCGCGGCTGCCCGGGGACGGCCTTCTTCGTTGTCAGGGTCATTTCCTGCAGCAGCGGCAGGGTGAAGGCGGCCGTCTTGCCGGTGCCGGTCTGGGCGCAGCCCAGCAGGTCACGCCCCTCCAGCAGATGCGGGATCGCCTGTTGCTGGATCGGGGTGGGCTGCGTATAGCCTTCGTCGGCCACAGCCCGCTGCAGCGGCTCGATCAGAGCCTCGAATACGTGGGGAATACTCATCGTCATGTTCTTTCCGTCCGGTTCGCGGTTTACTGAAATCTCTGCCCGCCGGACGCGAAGGAAAAGAAGACGCCGGATGGCCGGCGACACGAGGTCTGCCACCGATCCAGCAAATAACGGAGATCCTTATAGCCTGCCCCGCCGCCAAAGTCAATCCGCATCCAGCCGTTCTCATTATGGCCTCGGGCAGCCTGAAGGGGGTGTTGATTTATTCGGCGAGCGGCGGGAGGGACGCCGTCCTCGGCGTCCGCTGTGCATGAGAAGGTGCATGGCGAAGCCTCTTTTCGTATCCAAATATATCAACACGCCTTAAGGCTGAACTACGAACGCCATAATTCCGAGCATTTCGGTGTTTGTAGTCCAGGCTTCAGCCTGTCTTCCGCGCGGTTTGAGGCCATAATGAGAATTGCTGATCCTCATCACAACCCTGATGGAACCTTTCTCCTTCAGGAAACCGCCAGCGTTACCGCCCGCTGCCAGCGCGCGAGGTGCCCGGCACGCTCGGCATCCCCCATCCGCGGCTCATACCGCCGAGCCAGCTTCCAATGCCGCCCGATCTCCGCGCGGTCCGCCCAGAATCCGGATCCCAGCCCCGCCAGGTAAGCCGCGCCCAGGGCCGTGGTCTCGCTGATCGCGGGCACATCGACCGGAACCCCCAGCAAGTCCGCCTGGAACTGCATGAGGAACGCATTGCCCGCCGCCCCGCCATCAGCGCGCAGTTCCTCAAGTGCCATACCCGCGTCGCGGCACATGACCGCCATCACATCGGCACTCTGGAAGGCGATGCTCTCCAGTGTGGCCCGTACCAGGTGCGCCCGCGTCGTGCCACGCGTCAGGCCGGTGATCAGCCCGCGCGCATCGGGATTCCAGTACGGGGCGCCCATGCCGGTCAGTGCCGGCACGAAACAGACCCCGCCCGTATCGGGCACGGAGAGAGCCATGGCCTCGGTTTCGACGGCGGCGGTAATGATCCCCAGGCCGTCGCGCAGCCATTGCACCGCCGCTCCGGTCACGAAGATCGACCCTTCCATCGCATACTCTACCGGTTCATCGCCCAGTTGCCAGGCCACAGTGGTGAGCAGCCGTTCCCGGCTGGCGACAGGTTCGGTGCCGGTGTTGAGCAGGATGAATGAACCCGTCCCGTAGGTATTCTTGGCCAGGCCGCGGCGGTGGCAGGCCTGACCGAAAAGTGCCGCCTGCTGGTCGCCGGCAATCCCGGCCACGGGAATCGACTGCCCGAGGAAGGCCGCCGGATCGGTACGCCCGTAGCAGGCGGACGAAGGGACCACGGCGGGCAACAGGGCAGTTGGGATATCCAGGCGGTCGAGGATGGCCTGATCCCAGCGGCAATCGTGGATATTGAACAGCAGGGTGCGGGAGGCATTGGTGATATCGGTGATATGCAGAGCGCCGCCCGTCAGGTTCCAGGCCAGCCAGGAGTCGATCGTGCCGAAAGCGATATCGCCCGCCTCCGCCTGTTCGCGCAGGCCCTCCTGATGATCCAGCATCCAGGCGATCTTGGTGGCGGAGAAATAGGGATCGATCAGCAGACCGGTGCGGGCCTGCCAGTCCGGTTCGAGGCCTTCCTGCTTGAGTTCGCGGCATCGCCCGGCCGTGCGGCGGTCCTGCCAGACAATCGCGCGCCCGACCGGGCGTCCGGTGCGCCGGTGCCAGAGCACCGTGGTCTCGCGCTGGTTGGTGATGCCGATGGCATGCAAGGCGGCGGCGGAGATGCCGGCATCCTGCAAGGCGGCGGCAACCGTGCGGCAGACGCCCTGCCAGATCTCGCCGGCATCGTGCTCCACCCATCCCGGCTGCGGATAGTATTGGGGAAATTCAACCGTAGCCCGCCCGCGCACCAGCCCGGCATGGTCGACGACCAGCACCGTCGTACCGGTCGTCCCTTGATCAATCGCCAGGATGTAGCCTTTCGCAACCATGCCGTCACTTATTCCACACTGCCCCGTACCCTGTCAAGAGGTTCGCGATCCCAGCGGCCTTGCGCCGGTGGTGAAGGAAGTTACAAACAAGCCGGCCACCCGGGGTTCCCGGGCAAAAACAGATTGGTAACTATTATGGGTGAACGAGAACGGCGACGAGAACGGAATACGAGGGCTTCGCCATTTACATTCGCGTGCGCAGCGGCTCGCGAGGACGCTCGCCCTCCAGACGTGGAGACCGCGCTTGATTGCCGTATGGAGGGCGAGCGTCCTCGCGAGCCTGCGGAGCATGAGCATCGTTAACCGTTCTCGTCGCCGTTCTCGTTCACCGACAAGTGTGACAAAATGACCAAGTTATAAACAAGCCGGCCACCCATGGCGGTGGGCGAAAACGAGTGGGTAACTGGAGAAAAATCGAATCGAACATCCAACAACCAACGTCCAACAACCAACGCCCAAGTTGGGGAGCATTTCCTTGGATTGTTGGGCGTTGGATGTTGGGCGTTGGGCGTTGAAATGAATTGAAGTTACAAGTGAAGCGGAAATGAAGTTATCGACAAGACGGATCCGGATCGTCTAAGCTTGTCCGCATGATTGCAGTCATGATTCTACTGGTGCTGGCGGTGATCGGTACGGCGGTCGGCGTGCTTTATGGGTTCTTCCGTCGCTTGCGACACATCGAGGAGGAACTCTGGGGCGAGAAGCGGGCCGAAGCGGCGGAGACCGCCGAGACCGCAGCGGCGCAAACCAAAGGGGAAGCGTGATGCACGGCGCACACGTGAGGACACGCCTGGCCCAGATCGAAGTCAGCGCGGGGCGTCCCCGCGCCAATACCACCACTATTCTCGCGTACATCCGCGAAGCGGTCGCCGACGGCATCGACCTGCTGGTTTTTCCTGAAATGGCCGTGCCGGGATACCTGATCGGGGACCGCTGGGAACAGCAGGCATTCCTGCGCCAGTGCGAGGCCTGCGGCGAGGAGATCCGCCAGGCATCGCAAGCATTGACGGTCGTGTTCGGCAACGTCGCCATCGACTGGACAAAACAGAACGAGGACGGCCGCCCCCGCAAATACAACGCCCTGTTCATTGCCGACCATGGCCGCTTCGCGGGGCCGGCTGACTCCCTCTACCCCTTCTGCATCAAGGCGCTGCTGCCCAACTACCGGCAATTCGACGACAGCCGCCATTTCCACGACCTGCGCAAGCTGGCGTTCGAGCAGGGCGGCGACATCGACCGCTTTTTCACGCCGGTGCGCACTTCCTGCGCGGTGCTCGGCTGCGTTCTCTGCGAGGACGCCTGGAACCTCGACTACGCTCTCTCCCCCCTGGAACGGCTGGCACGCCACGGCGACATCGAGCTGTTCATCAATGCCAGCGCCTCGCCGTTCACCTTCAACAAGAACCACAAGCGCAACCGCGTTTTCGCGGCGCATGCCCGCCACCTGCACCGCCCGCTGCTGTATGTCAACCACACCGGCATCCAGGACAACGGCAAGACCGTTTTCACCTTCGACGGGGCCTCCTGCGTCTACGATGCGCTCGGCAATGCCGTCCGCTGCGATCCCCCGTTCGAGGCGCGGACACTGACGCTCGACATCCCGCGCACCCCGGGCACCGCCTTCGCGCCCCTTGCGCCGCCGCGCGAGGACGGTATCGCCGAGCTAGCCAACGCGCTGCGCTACGGACTCGCCCGCTTCCTGTCCCTCCGCGGCATCCGCCGCGTGGTCGTCGGGGCTTCCGGCGGGATCGATTCCGCCGTGGTGGCCGCGCTGCTTCGGCTCGTGCTACCGCCCGAGGACCTGCTGCTGGCCAACATGCCCGGACGCTACAACTCGCAGACCACACGCGGCCTGGCCGCCGACCTTGCCCGCAACCTCGGCGTGCCCTATGTGTCCATCGCGATCGAGGACAGCGTCGCGCTGACCCGAGCCCAGATCGACGGGCTGGCCCTCGCCATCCCCGGCGGACGGACGACCGGCACGCTGCGACTCAGCGAATTCATGCTCGAGAACGTACAGGCGCGCGACCGTTCCTCACGCATCCTGGCCGCGCTGGCGGCTGCCTTCGGCGGGGCCTTCACCTGCAACGCCAACAAGGCCGAGCTGACGGTCGGCTACTCCACGCTTTACGGCGACCTCGGCGGTTTCCTGGCTCCGATCGCCGACCTCTGGAAGGGCGAGGTCTACGCGCTTGCCCGCTACCTGAACGAGTCCGCCTACGGGCGGGAGGTCATTCCCGACGGTTCCCTCCGGATCGTCCCTTCCGCCGAGCTCAGCAGCGCGCAGGATGTCGACCAGGGGCTTGGCGACCCACTTATCTACCCCTATCACGACCGTCTCTTCGCGAGCTGGGTCGAATGGTGGAACCGGGCCACCCCGGAGGAGATCCTCGGCTGGTACGCCAGCGGCGAGCTGGAGACGCGGCTCGGTCTCGACAAGCCCGTTCAGGCGATCCTACCCGACGCGGCGGCCTTCATTGCCGACCTGGAGCGCTGGTGGAACCTCTACCAGGGCATGGGGCTGGCCAAGCGCATCCAGGCCCCGCCCGTGCTGGCGCTCAAGCGCCGCGCCTTCGGCTTCGACCACCGCGAGTCCCAGATTGGCGCGGACTACACCGACACCTACCTGGCCTTGAAGGCGACATTGATCAAATCCTCTACTTGACCCTGCACATACCTCGGCGTAGGATTGCAAACGACTGATCACACAGGCAAGCCAACCACCCAGGGGGCTCCTGGCGAAAATGAATTGGCAACTTCGGGGGAATCGGTGAACGAGAACGGCGACGAGAGCGGATTACGAGGGCTTCGCCATTTTCATTCTCATGCGCAGCGGCTCGCGAGGACGCTCGCCCTCCAGATGCGGAGACCGCGCTTGATTGCCGTATGGAGGGCGAGCGTCCTCGCGAGCTTGCGGTGCAGGAGCATCGTTCACCGTTCTCGTCGCCGTTCTCGTTGACCGAATGGTGCGACATAATGACCAAGTTATAGGCAACATCGGCAGACACGGATGGCTTCATGCAACGATCCGATACACATACCTGGCACAAGGACTGGACGGCGCTGCTGCGCAACGCGCTGCTCTCGGTCGGTATCCTGATTTTCGGGCTGCTGCTTCAGCGGCATCTACAGCACGATGCCGGCCATCGCCATGCCGGGCGATATAGCCGAGACATGGCGCGAATGCTGCAGGATCAGATCATCGACACCCCGGCCAGCGGAGCCGTGCGCGGTCTCGGCGTCACCAACAAACGCCTGAACGCTGTCATCAGCGGCACGCTATCAGTCGAGAACACCGATCTCTTGATTTCACTCGAGAATCTGAAAACTCATATTGGTGCCGACCTGGTCTATGCCATGGACGCAACCGGTCAGGTGCTGATATCCACAACCTACGACGACGGCAAGACGCTCACCGGCAATAACTATGCATTCCGCCCATACTTTAAGAAAGCCCTTGCAGGAGAGGCCGCCGTCTACCCTGCCCTCGGCATGACAACATTCCAGCGCGGCCTGTATTATTCCGCCCCCGTGTGTTCTGAAGAGCCCCACGAACCGAACCCGGACGCGATTATCGGGGTCGTCGTCATCAAGATGCCCTTTGACGCGATCGACAACATCCTGGCAAATGCGTCCGATCTGATTTCTCTCGTCAGTCCGCAAGGCGTTGTACTCAGCAGCTCGAACCGCGACTGGCTTTTCAGCACCATTCCCGG
>JAIFLS010000141.1 GCA_020048935.1 bacterium
TGTTGTAATGCTCTTCACCGACAATTTCCGGCGACAGCGCCCGCGAGTTCGAGGCCAGCGGATCAACCGCCGGGAAAATCCCCTGAGAGGCAAGCGAACGTTCCAGCACGATGACCGCATCGAGATGGGCGAATGTGGTGGCTGGTGCCGGATCGGTCAGGTCGTCGGCAGGCACATAGACGGCCTGGAACGAGGTGATCGAACCTGAACGCGTCGAGGTAATGCGCTCCTGGAGTTCACCCATTTCCGTGGAAAGCGTCGGCTGGTAACCCACCGCGCTGGGCGTGCGCCCGAGCAGCGCCGACACTTCCGCGCCCGCTTGCGAGAAACGATAAATGTTGTCGATGAAAAGAAGCACGTCCTGGAATTTCTCATCCCGGAAATATTCAGCCACCGTCAGACCGGTCAGCGCCACGCGCATGCGTGCGCCCGGCGGTTCATTCATCTGGCCGTACACCAGTGCCACTTTCGACTTTTCGAGATCCGCCTGATTGATCACACCGGAGGTGGACATCTCGTGATAGAGGTCGTTGCCTTCGCGCGAACGTTCGCCAACTCCGGCAAATACGGAATAGCCGCCGTGCTGTTTGGCAATGTTATTGATCAGCTCCATGATGACCACGGTTTTACCGACACCGGCACCGCCGAACGCGCCGACTTTACCGCCTTTCAGGAACGGACAGATCAGATCGATAACCTTGATGCCGGTCGTCAGCACTTCCGGCTTTGTAGCCTGTTCAGTCAGAGCCGGCGGGCGACGGTGTATCGGCAGCCGTTTCTCGGCCTTCACTTCGCCGCGTCCGTCAATCGGATCGCCGGTGACATTCATCATGCGGCCCATCACGCCCTGCCCGACCGGGACCGTGATCGGCGCACCGGTGGTTTCCACCAGCATACCGCGCCGAAGTCCTTCGGCTGCTCCCATCGCGATGGTGCGCACCCAATGCCCCCCGACATGCTGCTGGACTTCGAGCACCAGTTTCCGCGATTTCTCGTCGCCTTCGCCCAGCTCAACTGTCAGCGCTTCATAAATTCCAGGAAGGTCCTCGGCACTTGCAAACTCAACATCCACCACCGGCCCGATCACCTGTACAATTTTCCCCTGCTTCATTATCATGCCTCATTTCCCTGCGATTGCTGTTTTAAAATTATCCTTCCGCCGCGGCAGCGCTGCCAATCTCGAGCAGCTCCTTCGTGATGGAAGCTTGCCGCAGATTATTATGAACCAGCTGTAGCCCATTATTGATGTCCCGCGCATTATCCGTCGCCTGTTTCATCGAGACCATGCGTGCGCTGTGTTCGCTGGCGCGCACTTCGCGCATAATCTGCAGCAGCTGATAGTCCAGGCTGCGGAGCAGGAGCGATTCGTAAACGGTATGGACATCTGGCTCGAACTCAAATTCACCAATCCCTTTGACGCTGTTCTGAGACGCTTCCACCTTGGTGCGTTTGAGCGCTTCGGGCATCAGGTCGAAAAACTCCTGCTGCTGCCCTGCCGGCAGGAAACGCCACGTCAGCGGAATCTGCTTGAAGGTTGATACATAGTCGCTGAAAACAATATCGGCGCTATCAATTTCATCATCCAGGAAAAGCTGCGCCACAAACCGGCAGACCATGCGGGCTTCGGAGAGCTTCGGCTGGTCGCTGTAATTGAAATCGACAATCAGGAGACGACCGGATTTCTGCACGAACTGCGCAGCCTTGGCGCCAATGGTTACAAACAATGTGGTGTCCCTGTCATATTTGGTCACTTCGCGGAAAATATTGGAGTTCAGCGACCCGCACAATCCGCGGTCTGTCCCGACCAGAATGATCAGCTTCCGGTCACCGTCCCGCTTTTCCATCAGCCCGTGCTGATAGGTGCCGACATACTGCGTCACCTGTGTCAGGATATCATTAAGCATATCGGCGTAAGGAATCCCGAGGAGCGCCGACTGCTGGGCGTGTTTCATCTTTGAAATAGACACCATCTGCATGGCCTTGGTGATCTTGGCCATGGAGTGGATCGATTTGATGCGGCGGCGAATGTCTCGTAAGTTTGCCATAGATATCCGTCAGGCCATGCTTTGATATTCGGCCGTTACCTCTTCGAGCGCCGCTTTGATTTCCGGTGTCAGCTTTTTCTCCTGCACAATCAATTGCAGTAGCGCCTTGCGTCGAATCCGGACAAACTCGAGAAACTTCGTGCGAACCTCGCGTGTCTTCGCAACCGGCACATTGTTGAAAAATCCCTGCTGCGCCGCCCATAGCTGCACCACTTCCTCTTCAACCGGGAAAGGGTTGTATTGAACCTGCTTGAACAGCTCGGTAATCCGTTTGCCGTGCTCGATCAGCGCGACGGTCTTTGAGTCCAGATCGGAGCCGAACTGGGCAAACTCTTTCATTTCGTAATACTGGGCCAGCTCCAGCTTCACTTTCCCGGCAACCTCTTTCATCGCCTTGGTCTGCGCGGCGGAACCAACACGCGATACCGATATCCCCACGGACATGGCCGGGCGGATCCCCTGGTGAAACAGATCGCTTTCCAGGTAAATCTGTCCGTCCGTAATCGAAATCACGTTGGTCGGAATATAGGCGGATACGTCGCCGTTCTGCGTTTCAATAATTGGCAGGGACGTGAGCGTACCGCCGCCGCAGCCTTTCGACATGCAGGTCGACCGCTCGAGCAGACGGCTGTGCAGGTAGAAAATATCGCCCGGATACGCTTCGCGCCCGGACGGACGGCGCAGAACCAGCGACATCTGCCGGTAGGCCACGGCATGTTTTGAAAGGTCGTCGTACACCGCCAGCGCATCCATGCCATGATCCATAAACCATTCGCCGACGGCGGTTCCGCTGAACGGCGCCAGATACTGCATCGCCGCCGAATCAGACGCTGTCGCCGCAACGACCACGGTGTATTTCATTGCCCCGTTCATTTCCAGCGCACGTACCACCTGCGCGACACTCGACTGCCGCTGACCAATCGCCACGTAGACAGAATATACGGGATGTGTCTGGTTATCGACGGCGATTTCCGCTTCGCGGTTTATGCGCGACTGGTTGATAATGGTGTCGATGGCGATCGTTGTCTTGCCGGTCGCACGGTCGCCGATGATCAGCTCACGCTGTCCTCGTCCGATCGGAATGACTGCATCAATAGCCAGGATACCGGTCTGAAGCGGCGAGAAAACGGACTGCCGGCCGATAATGCCGGGAGCCGGGCGTTCCACCGGATTCACTTCCGTGGTTTCGATCGGGCCTTTGCCGTCGAGCGGGCGGCCGAGCGGATCAACGACGCGCCCGAGCATCGCGTGTCCGCAGGGGATTTCGAGCAGGCGGCCGGTCGAGCGGACAATCTGCCCTTCCCGGATTGTTTCCGCACCGCTCAGCACCACCACTCCGACGCTGTTCTCCTCCAGATTCAGAGCCAGCCCGATAATTCCATTGCCAAAGTTAATCATTTCATTCAGGCGGACATTACGGAGCCCTTCAATACGGGCCACGCCGTCGCCAACTTCCATAACCCGGCCCGTCTGTTCGCTATGCGCCTCGGGATGAAACTGTGCAATGGTCGCTTCAATATCCGCCATGATCGCCTGCATAATCTGTCAACCCGCCTTTCGTCCAAGAATTCAATTCCCCAGCAGCCTGTCTTTCAGTACTTCCAGTTGCCGCGCAATGGTCATGTCCGTCACCTGATAGCCGCGCTCCACCCGCAATCCGCCGATCAACGTCGGATCAACAGAAAAGTTCACACCGGATTTCGCCGCCTCTACAGGGCTAAACAAATGCGAGAGCCGCTCCTGCTGCGGCGCGGAAAGCGGACCGGCACTGACCACGCTAATCCGGTTGGCGCGGATATACACCTCCAGCCGCTGGGAAAAACACCACAGCACCGCCTCGGCATTGCGGCCTTCGCTCTGCCGGATTGTCCGGACAGCCTCGCGAACGCGGCCCGCATCGGGAGCTCCGTTCACGACCACAGCCTGCCAGAGAAGACGGGCGTTGCGGCGATGCTGACGGGTAATTCTCATGGCTGATTATTGCTTCGCGGTCTCGGTGATTTCGTTAATGGCAACCTGAAGCAGCCGCTCTCGGTCGGATGCACTGAGATTCATCTGCGCCAGCTTGGCGGTGAGGGTTACAACCATGGTTGCAATTTCCGTCTTGAGCTCCGTTTTCAGGCGCGCATGATCAAGCCTCGCTTCTTTTCTCGCCTTGGCCAGCAACTCAATGCCAAGCAGTTCAGAGCGTATGGTTTCCCGGTTGAGCAACACAGCCACATGGGCCTTGGTTTCGGAAACGACCCGATCGGCCTGTTCCTGCGCTTGATGCAGAACCTCCTTGCGGGCCTCCTCCGTAGCCAAGAGTTCGCGGCGAATCCGGTCGCTGTTGGCAACGGCTTCCTCCGCCTCCTTCTGCCGGGCCGCCACTGTTTTCATCACGGTTTTGAATACAAATTTATTCAGAATCCACGCGATGATCAGGAATGCGATGGCCTGCGAAATGAAGTCATACCAGTTGACTCCGAATTTCGGCAACGGGTTCTCAATCACAGCCAGCATACACGGTGTGCTCATAATGCTCCGTCAGCCATGCTGCCTACTTCAGGAAAATCGCGTAAAACACGCAGGCTTCCGCAAAAGCGATCGCCAGAATCGCCTGTACCATAACTTTGGTACTCGCGCCTGGATTCCGGCCCACCGCTGTTACAGCGCCGTACCCGATCAGTCCCACACCGATAGCGGCACCAGCCGCTGCGATTCCTATATGCATGGATTCATTCATTGTTCGTCTCCTTGGTTAATGTTACTTCATATCCGGACCCAACCTGGCTCCGAATGCCCCTCATCACCTTCATGACTGCAAATTAACATGACAAAGACAGCGGAAAGAATTGTGAAAACAAACGCCTGGATCAGGCCGACCAGGACTTCCATCAGATAGAACGGAACCGGCAGCAACCAGCCGAGCGCAGGGACTTTATGCAGCATGGTTTCCAGCATCACCTCGCCGGCGAAAATATTACCATACAATCGCAGCGACAGCGAAAACGGACGGATGATGATGGAGAATACCTCCAGAAAGCCTACCGCGATGAATACCACTAACATCACGAAATACATGATGCCCTTCATATCCCCTTTGGGCGCAAAGATGTGTTTCAAGATTCCGAGCGGCCCGTTTTCTTTCCAGGCCCAGATAAACCAGAACAGGAAAAACAGCGCACCCAGTGCCAGCGTGGTATTAAGGTCGGCATTCACCCCGCGGAAGAGCGGCAGCGTCACTTTAAACATATTCCCGTTGGCATGCCCCCATCCGATACTTCCAATGCCCGGAAACAGCCCCAGCCAATTGGAAAAGAGGATGTAGATAAAAAAAGATCCCAGCAGCCAGAAGGTCTTTTGCGCCAGCTTCGCTCCCATAATGTCCGCCAGGAACCCGTACAGGGAAATCACGAGTGCCTCAATCGATCCGGTAAGCAGCGTATGGCGCCGCCGTCAGAACCAGGATACACGCGGCCAGCCAGCCGGTAATCATGGAGTTGGTCACCGGCACGCTCGCCAGCGTGAAAACAACCGGTGCACGGATTGATAGATGTTCTCCACCTTCTTCTCCGGCAGGAACTTCCGCGGCAGCACTCTGCTGCGTGGAGGGGGCTTCTGCGAACGACAAACCAGCAGAACCGAACAGGCACGCAAGAAGAAGTGCACACATCCAGAGGCCTGCCGGTTTTAAACCGTCAAGTAGTGGCCAGATGGATGTTTTACTTTTCATGGTATCAAATGCCCGAGTCTGTCATCATTTTCAAAATGGTCTCGGCATCCTTGGCTTCCAGAAGTTTTTTGCGGTTGTTTTCCGACTGTAGCAGACGTCCGATCTCCGCCAGGCAGCGCACATGCGGGCCGGTCTGGACCGATGAAGAAAGAATCAGGATAA
>JAIFLS010000204.1 GCA_020048935.1 bacterium
CACCCGCCAGGGGCGCAGGGCCAGACAGATGGCGACGGTGGCAGCCGTGACGGTCCAGGGGAAGATCCCCGCGCCGTAAACCGCCAGCAGCAGGAAGGCACTAGCTGGCAACAGGATGGGAAGCCACGTAATCATGGGGTAGATGAGAGGTTGTTCAACGTCAGGTTCATGAGACCGCGACGGATGGCCGCGATATCGTGCCCCTGCCCCTCCAGATGGATGTGGAAAGGCCAGGTGCCGATCTGCTCTGGGCAGTGGGAATCGGAGGCGGTGATCACCGGCAGATCGGGATAGCGCCGCCGATAGGCGTCCACCGTGCCGGGCACGACCTCGATCGCGTCGTAATCGCCGGGCGGCAGGAACCCGAGCTGCGATTCGACACTGAAGGAGTGCCGGTTGATGTGGCTGGGGATGAAAAGCCCGCCGAGCAGGCGGGTCTGGCGGCGCACGGACTCGAGCGAATGCGGCACAGCCTGCCCGAGAAAGTAGGTGAGCAGCTCGATGATGTTGTCATCGGCATCCACGACCGGCTGGTCGCTGTAGTAATCCAGGTTCAGCGGAATGCGCGGCTGGACCGCGGCGATCCAGCGGTTCATTTCCATGGCCGCGTCGAGATCATCGAAAAGCGTGAGCACGTGGCATTCCTCGGTGGTGGTGATTTCCATACCGAACAACGGGGTCAGGTTGTAGCGTTTGCAGGCGTCGCGGAAGGCCGGGCAGTTGCGGGTACTGTTGTGGTCGGTCAGGGCGATGAGGCCGATGCCCTTGGCGGCGGCGGTCCGCGCAATCAGCCCAGGGCTCATCTCCAGCGAGGCGCAGGGGGAGAGGCAAGAGTGATTGTGCAGGTCAGCCAGCATGGCGTCAGACCCCGAACTGTCTACCCAGCATGCAGGAGGCTTCGAACTGGTTGCGCGGGGTGCAGAAGATGGCGAGGCCTTCGCGGCGGGCGGATGCGATCATGTCCTCGGGTACCGGCCGGTTGTTGCAGATCAGGATGCCGGCGGCCCCGGCCAGCGCGGCGACAGCGACGGTGTTGTTGTGGGCCTGGATGGTGATCAGCAGGCAGCCATCGTCGGCATTGGCCATCACGTCGCTGAGCAGGTCGGAGGTATAGCCGCCGGTGACGGCCGTGTCGGCATTGAAATCGGGGTGCAGCGTCTGCACGGACTCGAGGGCGGCGATATCCTTCAGCGTCATGGCTTTGTCTCCTGCGGCGGTGGCGGTATCCTGGACGCGCAATTGCGAACAACGCCTACAGCCTAAGGCAAGTCATCGCGTTTGTCCAGCCTCACGGCAGGGAATCCAGCGGTTCGCATTATGGCCTCAAACGGCGCGGAAGACAGGCTGAAGGGCGTGTTGATTTATTCCACGAGCGGCACGGGAGGGACGCCGGCCTCGGCGTCCGTTGCGCATGAGAAGGTGAATGGCGAAGCCTTTCTTGAAAAGCAGCGTGGCTAGACGGGCATTCGGACAGCGAGACGCTGTCCCTCCCGTTGTGTATCCATATAAATCCGTCAGCATTGCCCGGCGCGCTGGCGCAGGATGGCGACCGCCTCGTCGAGCGGCATGGCTGGATCCAGCAGGCTCTCGGTGGCGCAGGCGATACGATCGACGCGCGTGTCCCAGGTCACGCTGATGCCGAAGCGCCGCAGCACGGCTTCGCCGCGCTGGCTGAGGATTCCGGCATGCAGGCCCTGGATGCCGAGGTGCGCGAGCAGGAAGGCCGAGCCGGCACCGACGATCTTGTCGTGCACCGTCAGTTCGCCAGCATCGAGTTTATGGTCCTTGATGACCGTCTCGAGTTCGAAGAGCGGATGCAGCCAGGAACCGTCGCTGTGGAAAACGCATTCCGCGCCTTGATAGGCCGATAGGGTATGTGGCATGACGATTCGATCCTTATGCTGTACGTGGGCTCTTAAACCGATTCCCGCTGTACCTGCGCCTCGCGCGCCTGCCGCATGGCCTCGCGCTCCTTGAGCAGTTCCACCAGCAGGTATTTGATCGTCCAGTTCGCGGAGGTCGGCGTGACCGAGGCCCAGAGCGGACGCGGCAGCCCGCCTTGGCGGTAGCCGTCCATCATGGCGTGAAGCTGCCGTTCGGTCAGCCCCGACATGACCAGCGCCCGGGGCAGTTCCGCCGTCTCGCCGGCATGGGTCCCGGCCGGTAGCGCCGCCAGCGCGGCGAGGGTCATTGACAGGGAGGTGGCGGTGATGGTGACGACGCCGACATTCTGCAGTCCGGCGGCATCCATCATGGCGCGTAAGTCCTGCTGTTCCGCGACGCTGAAGCCGCTGGCCAGCACGGCAGTCGCGCCGTGCATGCGGCTGTCGGAGTCCCCGACGGGACGGAACGTGGTTTCGGCTTTCGGCATGGGAAGTGGTCTCCGGGGTGGTCTCAGTTCCCGACGATGCGGACGCCCAGGGGATCGCCGCGCACGGCGCTCAAGCTGTAGGCGTACCGGCGGCAGAGCTCGATCGGAGGCTTCTCGGCAATCACCATCACGATGCCACCAGTCATGCCGCGCGTGGCACCCGCCCCGCAGGTCTTGGCGGCCCCGCCAGCAGCCTCGACGTCGCGTACGAATTGCTGCACCCTTTCCGGCACGACCCCGATACGGCAGAGCAGCTTGTGGTTCTCGCGCACCGCCGCCTGGATGGACTCGATGTTGCGGCCCCCGATCACGGCGGCGATCTCTTCCGTCACACCCTCGAAGTCGTTCCAGATACCGTCGTGCCCGAAGTTCCGGCGAACATCCTCGACACATTCGCCGGTGGTGGTTTCCGGGGTGCCGGTGTTGACGATGAACACCGGGATCGAAGGCATGGGAATCTTCACGCCCGCGCCATCCTGGAAGCGCACGCAGCCGCCGTGGAGCGACACGTAGGAATCCACGCCCGAGGCGCGTCCGTGCTGCATGTTCTCGGCGACCATGCTGTACTTGTAGTGCCAGTCGGGGCGGAAATCCACCCGCAGGAAATGGCCGACCGCGCGCAGCTCGCTGAGCACCGAGGCGGCCGATGACCCGAGCCCGCAGCCGACGGGTATCGTCGAGGTCAGGCCGATGTTGACGCCGTGTTCCAGTTTGAGGTGCAGGCCGTCGAGCAGGGTAATGAATGCGAACTGGATGAGTTCGATGGGCTTGACGAGTACCTCGCGGATGCCCAGTTCGCCCTTCAGGAAAAGGTGGTAGTTGTGCTGGATGCGCTTGTTCATCTCGTGCAGGGCGCGCATCCTGAAGGATTCGTGCTGGCCGAGGTTGTGCAGCGAAAAGGCGATATCGGTGCCTGCGGCAGGGGTAATGGTGGTCTGGGCACTGAGATCGATCGCCATGGCGACGGCTGGCTTGCCGTAGACGACGGCATGCTCGCCGCTGAGGATCAGTTTGCCTGGCGCGATGGCTTTCATGGGGTGCCCTTGTGTTAACAACCGGTGGAAACGTCCATATTGCGAGCCTATGAAACCACAAACGCCGCGAACCCGCAAGCATGCAAATGCGCGAACGCATCTGAATCTTAGCCGGGAATAGGCACCTCACCAAGATGGCACGGAGATTTTCTAACTCCTTGTTGCCCTGCGCTCATGAGGGTGTGTTGATTTATTCGGCAAGCGACGGGAGGGACGCCGTCCTCGGCGTCCGCTGTGCATGAGAAGGTGCATGGCGACGCCCTGTTGTAGCGGATGTCCCACCTTCGCATGAAGCATACGGCGGACATGGTCTCGCAGCGTACGCTGAGGATGCTGGACAAGGCTGCAAAGAACTTCAAGCAGGGCAACGTGTCCGAGCCTATAGACCTCGATATCAGTCTATCAGACATGCCGCCGCTCAAATAGCGGGCGGCGGGTGGTGGCAGGGTCAGGGATGGCAGGGTAACAGAGTACCAGGAAAAGGCAACCGTGATTGGACAGAAGATCCAAAGCACCCTCGCCCGCATCTGGGGGGAAGCAGAATAGATCCCCCCGGCCTCGCGCCGGGGGTGAATAAAGTTGAGGGAAAAGGGCAAGCCGCCCCCGGTGCGAAAATGAATTGGTAACTTTCGGGGGAGATCGGTAAACGACCACGGCGACGACTACGGTTGACGCGTGTGTGAGATCGAATCGTAATCCGTAGTCGTCGCCGTAGTCGTCCGCCGAAGAGTATGACAAAACGGCCAAGATATAGGTAAACGCAAACGAGAACCGATATCGCAATCATTATCCAGTTGCCCAACCGCCCCTGTTGCGCTACCTTTCCTGCGTTGATTTTGCAGGCTTTCGCACTTTGACGCCTATCACCCCCGCGGTTTCCCCGACATGCCCCAATAATTACCCCGTAAAGCCTTCATCATCAACAGGACCATGGATGCATATTATCCCGAGTGGGATGATATGTTTGAGGACGAATTTGATGTTCGGCTAAATATAACTGTTTAAAGTGGGGCAATTACTTTGAATGCAAATTCGCTACCCAGGTGGAGAGGATTTAATCTGCTCGATTATTTCACATCCGACATTCCACAAACACCATCGGCACATCGAACAACCGATGATGACCTGAAATGGATGCGCGACTGGGGATTCGATTTCATCAGATTTCCAATGGCTTATCCCAGATATATATCTTTTGACAGGAAGAATCCTCTAAAGGCCGAAGACGTCTGCAATTTCGACAACAGAGCAATTGCCGAAGTAGATAGACTCGTTGAGAGAGCTGTGAAATGCGGGTTGCACGTCAGCCTGAACCTCCATAGGGCACCCGGTTTCTGCATCAATGCAGGCTTCAGGGAGCCATTCAACCTATGGAATGATGAGTCTGCACAGGATGCTTTCTACTCGCACTGGGAAATGTGGGCAAAACGATACAGAGAAATACCCGTTAAGATGTTAAGTTTTGACCTGGTTAATGAGCCCGCCTATATCGACGATATGAATAACCAGTTTGCCGCTAAGATAAGGGTGCCAGACGATATTTACAGAAAAGTGGCTGAAGGGGCGGCGAAGGCAATCAGGAAGCACAGCCCTGGCAGGATGATAGTGGCCGATGGAAATAATATTGGCAACGATGTTGTTACAGGTATCAGCGACCTGAACATTGCACAGAGTTGCAGAGGTTACTATCCCAACTATGTATCGTGTTACCAGGCATCATGGGTCTGGAAAGACATATCGCAGGCTCCAATGCCTCTCTGGCCTGGCACCATCGACGGCAGGGAATTCAGCAAAGGAAACCTCGAGGAATTCTACAAACCATGGATAGAGCTTTCGAAAAGCGGTACCGGTGTTCATTGCGGAGAGTGCGGCTGTTACAGCAAAACACCTCACGATGTTTTTATGGCTTGGTTCGGAGATGTACTCGACATCCTTACTGAAAACGGAATCGGATATGCTCTCTGGAATTTCAGGGGCGATTTCGGGATTCTCGATTCCGGAAGAAAAGACGTGAAATATACAGACTGGTACGGACATAAACTCGACAGCAGAC
>JAIFLS010000073.1 GCA_020048935.1 bacterium
CGATGTGGTATTCCATGTGCCAGTACAGGAACGAGCTCAGCGGATCGAGCCGTGCGGAACCGCAGCTTATGCGGAAGTCGGGATGGTTCGGTTCGCAGGCGGCGTGCTGGTGCGTGCTGCAAAGCGCCACGTGGAAAAACGGCCCGTAGAAGGGGGCGAACGTGATCAGCACCGGCAGGAACCAGAGTCCGGGGACGATTCCGCTGATGCCAAGGAAGAGACAGGCGGAAACAAACAGCACGTGGCTGACGAGCGAGAATACCGCGAAGTTGTGCACCGCCTTGCGATCCTTTTCGCTGGCGCGCTGCAGGATGAACTGTTCCCAGGTGTCCAGTTGGTATCCTCTACCTCGTTGGTATCCTCTACCTCGCCAACCATTGCTGGTGGGCTTGAGGGTGAACAGGCGGGCTAGGTTCCTGAACAGGCTTCTCCAATGCAAGACATTGAAGAATAGATCATATACATTGCGCCATTTGAATTCCACGTAGTTGGGGGTGTCTTCACCGTCGCTGCCTTGATACAACGTGTAGCGGTGGTGGTAATTGAGGTGGCTGACACGATACATGTGGGGGTTCCAGGGCCAGTCAAGCCAGCCGTAGAAGGCGGCAAAGAAGCGATTAAGCGTTTTGCCGGGAAAAACCGTTCCGTGATCGAATTCATGGATGGCATCCCCGAAGTGGCCGTAGACGGTCCCGTGGAGATACAAGGCCAACGCGAGCAGGAACCATCGCTCGCCCATCAAGGCCCACCAGGCAAAGCCGCCCGTTGCAGCCAAAATCGCCAGGAACCCAAGCGCATGGAAGAAACCGTTGGCGTAGCTTCGCTGAGTGAATCTCAGGAGGTCTTCCTTGCTGATATCGACCCGCACCCAGTCAATGTCCCTGTGTTTCCAATCCTCCAGTGGATTCCATGCTGCAATGGCTGCCATATTGATTCTCCTTCCTATTGTGATCTGATCTTCCCGTTGTTCCTTGCTGACAAGACGTCGGTTAAACGTACACCATTCGGGTGTCATTATTCGCCTGAGTGTATTCGCATGAACCGTGCCGTGCAAGCTGGAATTTCGCGGTTGTCGGAATTTCGCGGCGAACGTCAGGGCGCGGAGGAATGGACGGTGGCTTGACGGCGTCCGAGGGTGCGGTTGTAGAGGTCGACGACCCAGCGGAAGGGGGAGTAGTACAGCCGCAGGCGGATCAGGGCGGCCAGCATCTCGACAGAGGACTCGGTGACGACGATCTTGGAGCCGCGGACGTCGTGCCAGACAGTGGGCAGCTCGATGATCGCGAACCCGCCGTGCCTGGCCTGTAGCAGCAGGTCCACATCGAATGCCCATTGGGTGACCACGCCGCCGGCGGCGAGCAAGTGCCCGACCACGTCGCGTCGTAGCACCTTGGCACCGCACTGCGTATCGCTGAGCCGCAGGCCGAGCAGGCCGCGCGTGAGCAGGTTGAAAACGCGCGAGATCACGCGCCGCGTCAGTGGCTGGCGGGGATGGACAACCGCGCCGCGGCACCAGCGGGAAGCGATGACGACAGGCGCGTCGGCGGCATGGGTGACCAGGTCGTCGAAGGCCTCCGGCGGCGTGGCGCCATCGGCATCGACGTACCCGATGCTGTCGCCGGTTGCCGCCGCGAATCCCTTCATCACCGCGCCGCCCTTGCCGATGCGCCCCGGTTCCACGATGCAGCGCAGCCCCGGATAGCGAGGGATATACGATTCCACCACGTCGGCCGTCTGGTCGGTGGTCCCGTTGACGACGACCAGGAATTCGACCGTCTTGCCGTAATGGTTTGCGAAATAAGGCAGATAAGCGTCCAGCATAGCCCCGATTCGGGCTTCCTCGTTGCAGGCTGGAATGACAATGGAGAGCTTCATGGGTGGCAATCTGCCAGATGCCGCCGCCTGTTGCAACGCAAAAGACACGCAAAAACGGCCACGTTTCCTCAAATTTAAATTTTTTTTTGAAAACGCTTGACGTCTGGTGGGGTGAAGTGTCAAATGGTGTCAAGAAGTGGCAAAGCATGGGGTGGTAGTGTGGATCAAGACAGTCCAGTATTGGTAGAGGATATCGGCGGCATCGGAATGTTCGTCGGCGATTTCCTGCATGCCCTCGATCCCAAGAAGCGCTTGACGATTCCGGCGGTCTGGCGGGCGCAGGTTGGCGATCCGAAGGGTCTTTTCGTGCTGCCGGACTTCCACGAGCGCTGCCTGAACGTCCTGCCGGCGGCTGAAATGGAGCGCAAGCTGGAGAAAATCCGCCGGCATTCGATGTCGGACCGCAAGGCAATGGAGTTTACCCGGACGCTCGGGGCGGCCTCGGATCTGGTGTCGTGGGATACGCAGGGCCGGGTGCGGATCAAGGACAAGCTGCTCGCGTTTGCGGGGATTACCGATCAGGTGAAGATGATCGGGGCGATGAACCGGTTCCAGCTCTGGAATCCGGAGAACCTGGTGGACAGTGGCGAGATCGATCAGGCCCGGCTGGAGGAGATCGGGCAGTATGTGGATTTCTGACGGGACACACGTGCACCAGTCGGTATTGCTGAAGGAGACGGTTGAACTGCTGGGTGTACGGGAAGATGGCGTCTATGTGGACGGTACGCTGGGATCGGGCGGTCATGCCGAGGCGGTGCTGGAGCGGCTGGGGCCGGGCGGGGTGCTTTACGGGATCGACCGCGACGCCGACGCGCTGGCGCGCAGCGGGCAGCGGCTGGCGAGGTTCGGGAGCCGGTTCCGTGCCTTGCATGGCAACTACGCCGACATGGAGCGGTTGCTGGGTGAGGCCGGGGTGGATGCGGTCGATGGTGTCGTGATGGATTTCGGGGTGTCGTCCGAGCAATTGGACACGGCGGCGAGGGGCTTCAGCTTCATGCAGGACGGCCCGCTGGACATGCGGATGGACCAAGGGCAGGCGCTGACGGCGGCGGGGGTGGTCAACACCTATCCGGAAGCCGGGCTGCGCGAGCTGCTCTGGCGTCTGGGGGAGGAGCGCGAGGCGCGGCGGATCGCGCGGCGGATCGTGGCGCGGCGGGAGCAGGAACCCTTGGCGACCACCGGGGCGCTGGCCGCGTTGATCGAGGACGCGAAGGGGGGACGCCGGGGACGGCGGCAGCATCCGGCAACGCAGAGTTTCCAGGCGTTGCGGATGGAGGTCAATGGTGAGCTTGACGGGATCGGGCGGGGGTTGCAGGCGGGGCTGCGACTGCTGAAGACGGGGGGGCGGATGGCGGTGATCAGTTTCCACAGTCTGGAGGATCGCTGCGTGAAACAGTTTTTCAGGGAGCACGAGGGACGCTGGGAGGCGCAGGCGGCGGGCGGCGAACGCTGGGTGGGCGAGTTGCCGGCTGTGCAGCGCATCACGCGTAAAGCGGTCCAGCCGTCCCCGGACGAATGCGCGGTGAATCCGCGGGCTCGTTCGTCGCGGCTCCGGGTGGCGGAACGGTTGGCAGGATGAACGCGCAAAAGCGGGAGGAAGTTGATGATAGCACGACGTAAACGGAATCGCAAGAAACGGGTGGACGGGTATTTGTTCCCGGTGCCGTTCGCCTCGCTGCTGGTCGTTGCCGGCCTGGCGGCGCTGGCCTATTTGTGGATGCTTTCGCGCTGCGAGGCGATCGGGGCGGAGATCAAGCTGCTGGAACGTGCGGAGGCGGAGCTGGCCGAGCGTTACCTGAACGAGGAATTGAAGTGGACCCGGATGCGTTCTCCCCAGAACCTGGATCGGATCCTGGCTCGTAACGGGGTCAAGATGGACTGGCCCACCGGACGACAGGTCGTGCTGCTGGCGGACGCGGGACTTTTGACGGGGGCAGACGAACCGGACGGATTGATGACGGAAACGCGTCAGTACGCGGGATTGGGCGGGACGGAGCGGCATGAATGATCGGCGCATGTTTGTGCGTTTCGGATTCAGCGCCATCGTGTATGTGCTGCTGGTGACAGGGCTGGGAGTGCGCCTGGCCTTCCTGCACCTTGGGCACCATGAGGGACGGCGGGACAGGATCGATCAGTTGCGCCAGTTCCACGAGGAGCTGCGCGGGCGGCGCGGCTCGATCGTCGACCGCGGCGGTGCGGCCAACATCCTGGCAATGGATCTGCCGGTCAAGGACGTCTGCGCGGATCCCTCGCTCGTGGTTGCCTCCAATGCCGTGGCCAAGGTGGCTTCCGGACTGGCGGAGGCTCTGGCGATGGATGTCGACGAGGTGGCGGTAAAGCTCAACCAGCCGGATCGCCGCTATGTGCGGCTGCGGCGCTATGCGCAGGAGGATCTGGCGAATGTCCGTCATTACCCGTATGGCTCGTTCATGTGCCATGTGCTTGGCTTCGTCAACTACGAGGGCGTCGGCAGTTCCGGGGTGGAACAGCGGTTCGACACGATGCTCAAGGGGCGGCCCGGCGTGGTGGAAGGCCGGCTGAACGCGCTGCGCCAGGAATTGTACCTGGAACGCGAGCGCTACGAGCCGGGCAAACAGGGGAATTGCGTCGAACTGACGATCGACCGCAACGTGCAGCATATCGTCGAGAAGGTCATCGACGGGGTGATGGTGGAGTTCAATGCCTCGGCGGCCTGGAGCATCGTCCAGCGGGTCAAGACCGGCGAGATCCTGGCGATGGTGTCGCGACCGGCATTCGACCTGAACCGCTTCCATGAGACGCCCCCCGATGTTCGTCTCAACCGGGCGGTCGGAACCAACTACGAGCCGGGCTCGACACTCAAGGCGGCGACTTTCGCAGCGGCCCTCAACGAGGGGATCGTCACTCAGCATACGGTCTTCGATTGTGAGAACGGCGGCTGGTACTACAAGGGCAAGCTGCTGCGTGATACGCACGGGTACGGCAACCTGACCGTGGCTGACGGTCTCAAGAAGTCGAGCAACATCCTGACGGCCAAAGTGGCCTTGATGCTTGGCAACGAGCGGCTGTACCGGTATCTGCGGGATTTCGGTTTCGGGGATCTGACGGGGATCGACCTGCCCGGCGAGGAGGCCGGGATCTTCCATCCGCCATCGAAGTGGTACGGCATCAGCCCGACGCGTATCCCGATCGGACAGGGGATCGCCACGACCGGGCTGCAGATCCTGGGGCTCTACTGCACGATCGCCAACGACGGGTACCGAATGCGCCCCTATGTCGTAAGCCGGGTGATCGACGCGGACGGTAATGTGGTACATGAGGGGCATCCGGAAGTCGTGGCGCGCGTGATCCGTCCCGAGACAGCGGCCCTGATGCGCGAACTGCTGGCGGCGGCCACGGAAGAGGGCGGCACGGGGCGGCGAGCGCAGATTGGCGAGATCCGCGTGGCGGGCAAGACCGGTACGGCCCAGAAACCGGTAGCCGGCGGCTATTCCTCGACCGACTATGTGGCCTCGTTCGTCGGCTTCCTTCCGGTGGAAGAGCCGGAGATTGGCATTATCGTGGTGGTGGATAATCCCAAGCCGCTGTATTACGGCGGGCAGGTGGCGGCCCCGGCATTCGGGTCGATCGCTGGCGAGGTTAGCCGGTATCTGGGTATCCAGGTCCTCAGTGCGGCCAGTCGCGAGGCGGAGGATGCCCCCGATGCTAAGTTTTACGGTGGTGTGGACTAAGGATGTTTCAAATGCAGTTGTCAGATGTAAGGAAGATTACCGGGGGTGAGTGCGCGCGCCTGGCTACCAATGCCGAGGTCAAGGGCATCGCGCTCTACTCGCGCGAGGTCCGCGCCGACTGGGTCTTCGTGGCGGTGCCAGGCACGGCTGCCGACGGGCTGCAGTACGCGGAGGATGCCGTGCGGCGCGGCGCGGTAGCCGTAGTCTGCGAGCGCGCTCCCGACGGTCGCCTGGAGGCAGCGGTGATCACGGTCAAGGATGCCCGGTTGGCCGCCGCGCAACTGGCGGGGGCGTTCAACGGGAACCCGGCGCGTGCCTTGCTGATGGCCGGGGTGACCGGCACGAACGGAAAGACCACGGTGTCCATGATGCTGCGGGCCGTGCTGCAGCGCGCGGGGCTCGAGCCGGGGCTGATCGGCACGGTGGCATACGAGATCGGCTCGCGCGTGATCGCCGCCCCCCGGACGACGCCGGACGCCGTGACGCTGCAGAACCTGCTGCGTCAGATGGTCGCGACGGGGTGCCGCAGCGCCGTGCTGGAAGTCTCGTCGCACGCGCTGGTGCAGCAGCGCGTGGCGGAGATCCCGTTCAAGGTGGCTGGCTTCACCAACCTGACGCACGACCATCTCGACTATCATGGCTCGATGGATGCCTATTACGAGGCCAAGGCGCTGCTGTTCCGGGGATTGGAGGCATCCTCGACCGCCGTGATCAACCGCGATGACCCCTGGGGGCAGCGGTTGCTGGGCGAATCGCTCTGCTGCCAGCGGCTGCAGTACGGGCTGGAGGAGGGGCGCGGGGATATCGTGGCGGAGGAGGTCGTGCTTTCCGCTGCCGGCAGCGAGTTCAGCCTGCTTTCCCCCTGGGGCACATTTGCCGCCCGCGTCTGCATCCCTGGCCGTCACAATATCGCCAATGCGCTGGCGGCCTTCGGCATGAGCGTGGCGATGGGGTGCGATCCGGCGGCGGCAGTGGAGGCTATTGCCGCTGTGACGAAGGTCCGCGGGCGGCTGGAACGGGTGCCTGCAAAAGTTCCCTTCAACGTATTCGTGGACTACGCGCATACCGACGATGCCCTGCGCAATGTCTTGTCGGCCCTGCGCCCCCTGACAGCGGGCCGGCTGATGGTCGTGTTCGGCTGCGGCGGTAACCGGGATCGTGCCAAGCGCGCGAAGATGGGGGCGGTAGTGGTGGCGCTGGCGGACCGCGTCTGGGTGACTACCGATAACCCCCGCCACGAGGAACCGGAGGCGATCATCGCCGACATCCTCACAGGGGTCGACAGGGACAGCGTCGAGGTCGTGGTGGATCGTCGTGAAGCCATCCGCGCCGCCGTGGCGGCGGCCCGGGCGGGCGACACCGTGCTGATTGCCGGAAAAGGGCATGAGACCTACCAGGAAATCGCGGGTGTCTCGGCGCCCTTTAATGATGTTGATGAAGCTCAGGCCGCCCTGGCGGAACGGTAAGCAGGAGAAAGCGTCGATGATGTCGGGTTATGATGCCGCATGGCTGGCAACGGTGACGGGAGGACGGTGGATGAGCCTGCCGGAGCGACCGGTTTCCGCCGTGGTCAACGATTCGCGTCGGCGGGTCCAGGATGCGCTTTATGTGGCGTTGCGTGGTGAACGGTTTGACGGGCACGCGTTTGTCGCGAATGCCTTCGAGGCCGGGGCGGCCGCCGCCATGATCGAGGAATCCGCCGGGAGCCCGGCAGGATCGGATGGGCTGCCGCTGCTGGTGGTGGCGAATACGCAGGCGGCCTTGTCGGCCCTGGGAGCGGCGTATCGGCGGCAGGTTGCCCCGCTGGTGGTCGGGGTTACCGGCAGCGTCGGCAAATCGACGGTCAAGGAAATGACCGCCTCGGTGTTGTCGTCGGCGGGCGAGACGGCCAGGACCTGCGGCAACTGGAACAACGAGATCGGCTTGCCGCTGAGCCTGCTGGCGATGGCGCCGCTGGCGCGTTACGGCGTCTTCGAGGTGGGCATGAACCATCCCGGCGAGATCCGCCGGCTTTGCGAGGTGCTGCAACCCGACTGGGGCGTGGTGACCATGATCGGTCCTGTGCATCTGGAGAATTTTGAATCGGAGGAAGGAATTGCAAGGGAAAAGGGCGAGCTGCTGCGCTCGCTGCCTCCTGACGGGCGGGCCTTCCTCTGCCGTGACGACCGCTGGTTCCCGCTGTTGCGCGCGATGGTCCCCTGTCCGGTGCGGACGGTTTCACTGGAAGGCGACGCCGATCTTGTGATGCAGCACGATGAGCCGGGCCGGCGGCTGCTGGCGACCGAGCGGGCCGGCGGCGGGTCGCAGCACGAGTTCGCGTGGCCCTGGGCGGGCCAGCACAATGCGCTGAATGCCGGGTTTGCGATCCTGGTCGGTCGCGAGGCCGGGATGTCCTGGGAGCGGATCGCGCAGGGACTGGCCCTCTACCGGCCGTTGCCGATGCGCTGGCAGGAGGTCCATGCCGGCGGGTGCCTGCTGATCAATGATGCCTACAACGCCAACCCGGCCAGTATGCGCGCGGCGCTGAAGACCTTCGCCGGAGCGGGCTGCAGCGGACGGCGCTGGCTGGTGCTGGGCGACATGCTGGAGATCGGCGAAACGGAACAGGCCGCGCATGAGACACTTGGTAGCGAGGCCGCCGCCGCCGGCGATTGGGCGGGGCTGCTGACGGTGGGGCCGCGGGCGGTGGGCATCGCCGAAGGGGCGCGCCGCCAGGGAATGGATCCGCAGCACATCTGGCGCTGCGCGGATAACCATACGGCCGCCATGGTGCTGCGTGAACAACTTCAGCCGGGTGATGCCGTGCTTTTCAAGGCATCACGGGGGGTGGCTTTGGAAAAGGTTATTGATGAGTTAGGCGGTTAAACGAGGAGGCAGCATGAACGCAATGGCGGTTCCGGTTCAAAGGCGGACAGATCATCTCGAGGCGTTACCTCGGAGCGGGGGGAACAGGCGTGACGCGGCGGGCCCGGCGTTGCCGCCACGGCTGGTATTGGTGGACAAGACGCAGGAGTTTCGGTTGGAAATCGAGCGTGTCGGCACGGGTGACCCGCCGTCGCTGATGCTCTGGGGCGAGGAGTGAATTACAGATGCTGTATTATCTGACGTTGCTGGAGGGGCTGTATTCGCCGCTCCGTGTGTTCCAGTATATCACCGTCCGCACCGTGGGTGCGGCCGGTACCGCTTTCCTGCTGTGTGTCCTGTGCGGACCGTGGATGATCCGTCACCTGCGCACCTTCCGGATAGGCCAGCAGGTGCGTACGGGCAATGCGCCCGACCACCAGCACAAGCAGAACACACCAACGATGGGCGGGGTACTGATCATCGTGGCGATGACGCTGGCCTGCCTGCTGTGGGCCCGGCCGTCGAACCTGTTCGTGCAGCTTGCCGTCGGGACGCTCTGCTACATGGGGGCGGTCGGGTTCTGGGACGATTACACCAAGCTGCGCCGCCGGCACTCGGGCGGGCTTAGCGCCAGGGCCAAGATGGGGTTGCAGGTCCTGTGGGCGCTGGTGGTGCTGGTTGCCTTGTCGAGTACGCCAGCAACAGCCGAGCGGTTGCGGCACCTGGTGGTACCTTTCCAAAAGGCCCCGCTGGTGGCCGATATGGGGATGGTCGCCGCGTTCCTGCTGGTGCTGGTGGTGCTGGTCGGCGCCACCAATGCCGTGAACCTGACCGACGGGCTCGACGGGCTGGCGATCGGGTGCACCAGCTCGGTGTCGCTATCTTACCTTGTGATGTCGTATCTGGCAGGGCACGCGATCTTCGCGGGCTACCTGTATATCCCCTATGTGGAAGGGGCAGGGGAACTGGCCGTTTTCTGCGGTAGCATGGCTGGCGCGAGCCTCGGGTTCCTCTGGTGGAACTGCCATCCGGCAAAGGTGTTCATGGGCGATACCGGCAGCCTGGCGCTGGGTGGCGGCGTGGCTATTGTGGCGGTGCTGATCAAGCAGGAAGTCGTGCTGGTGCTGGTGGGCGGCGTGTTCGTCATGGAGGCCCTGAGCGTGATCCTGCAGGTGGGCTCCTTCAAGCTGACCGGCAAACGGATTTTCAGGATGGCACCGATTCATCATCATTTCGAAAAGCTGGGTGACGATCCGCTTCTGGATTCTCTCCATCCTCTTTGCCTTACTCGGATTGCTGACGTTGAAATTGCGGTAGAGGCGGGGTTTGTTGGAGGGCTCGGTTGACGAGAACGGCGACGAGAAAGGGATACGATTGGAGAGAATCCATCGTCATGCGTTTGTAGCTGGGGTCGGTGACCCCGGCGGTGCATGGATTAGCAAAAGAAATTGAAGTTATCGCAGGATTGCCAGACATGACAGGGATAACAGAAAACGGTTGTAATAGACAAGCCCTCGTGCTGGGACTGGGACGCAGCGGCGCGGCTGCCGCGCGGCTGCTGGCCGGCAAGGGGTGGCGCGTGACGGTCGTGGACCGCGGGGCAGGGACCGTCGCCGTTCCCGATGGCGTCCGATTCATGGCGAATGCCGTCGATCTGCCGCCCGGCGAATTTGATTTGTGCGTGGTCAGCCCGGGTATCGACTGCCAGTCGGCATGGGTCCGCGATATTGTAGCGCGTTGTGAGGACGTGATCTCGGAACTAGAGCTTGGCTGGCGCTATTGCCGCTGCCCCGTGCTGGCCGTGACCGGCACCAAGGGAAAGAGTACGCTGGTCAAGCTTCTGTCAGACATACTGAATGCCGGCGGATTGCGCAGCGAGC
>JAIFLS010000181.1 GCA_020048935.1 bacterium
GACGAGATCGTCTTCACCGGCTGCGCGACGGAAAGCAATAACATGGCGATCTTCGGGGCGATCCGGGCCAACCGGCGCCGGCGCCATATCATCACCACGGCGGTCGAGCATCCCTCGGTGCTGGAGGTCTGCCGGGAGGCGGCGCGCGAGGGCTGCGAGGTGACCTTTGTCGGGGTGAACCGGCAGGGCGGGATCGATATCACGGAATTCATCCGCGCGTTGCGTCCGGACACGCTGCTGGTCTCGGTGATGCATGCCAACAACGAGACCGGCGTGATCTTCCCGGTGGCGGAGCTGGCGCGGCTGACCAAGGAGACCGATCCGGCGATTCTCTTCCATACCGATGCCACCCAGACGGTCGGCAAGCTGGATATCGATCTAAAGGGCGACCTGGCGCAGGTGGACATGCTCTCGTTCTCGGGGCACAAGCTCCACGCTCCGAAAGGGGTGGGGGCCTTGTACCTGCGGCGCGGTACCGCCTGCCGTCCGTACCTGTGTGGCGGGCACCAGGAGCGTGGGTTGCGGGCCGGCACGGAGAACGTCGGCCACATCGTCGCTTTGGCGAAGGCCTGCGAACTGGCGATGGCCGCCCGGACCGACGAGACCCGCGTGGCGGCGCTGCGCGACCGGCTACAGTCGGCATTGTGCGAGCGTATCCCCTGGCTGGAGGTCAACGGGGCGGGGGCGGCACGGTTGCCCAACACGCTGAACCTGGCGTGCCACAGCATCGAGGGCGAGGCCATTCTCTACCAGCTTGACGAGCACGGGATCTGCGCATCGAGCGGATCGGCCTGCACCTCGGGCTCGCTGGACCCGTCGCATGTGCTCAAGGCGATGAAGGTCCCCTTCACGGCGATGCATGGCTCGGTGCGTTTCAGTCTCTGCCGGTATACGACCGATGCCGAAGTCGATACGTTGATCGAGGTGTTTCCAGGGATCGTCCAGCGTTTGCGGCGGCTGTCGCCGTACTGGGATGCGGCCGCCGGACGGCCGCAGGAGGGGCATTCATGAGCGACGGTGTCGGCAAGGTCGAGACCCGTGTGGCGCGGATCGCGTTGCCGCCGGAGGGGTTTGCGCTGGAGCGCGGCGGCGTGCTGCGCGAGCTTGAGATCGCCTACGAGACCTATGGCGACCTGGCGGAGGACCGGCGCAATGTGATCTTCATCTGCACGGCGCTCTCCGGGGATGCGCATGCCGCCGGCTATCATACCGACCCCGAAAAGGATCCCGGCTGGTGGGAGGCGATGATCGGTCCCGGGCGCGGGATCGATACGCGCTACTACCACGTTGTCTGCGCCAATATCCTCGGCGGTTGCAAAGGCACGACGGGCCCCCGCTCGATTGATCCGGCGACGGGGCGTCCCTACGGTGCGCGTTTCCCGGAAATGACGGTCGCGGATATCGTCGAGACCCATTGCCTGCTGCTCGGGCATCTCGGGATCACACATCTGGCGGCGGTCGTCGGCGGGTCGTTCGGGGGCATGCAGGTGCTGGAATGGGCCGTGCGGCGTCCGGCGATGATGGACCGCTGTGTGTGCATCGCCACGGCCGCCTCGCTATCGGCGCAGGCGCTGGCCTTCGACAGTGTGGCGCGCAACATGATCACATCCGATCCGGACTGGTGCGACGGCGATTACTACGGCAGAGGGGCGGGACCGGCCAAGGGACTGGCGCAGGCACGGCAGCTCGGGCACATCACCTATCTCTCGCAGGATATCATGAAAAGCCGCTTCGGGCGTGAACGCCGTGCCGATACCGGTGACGAGGAGGGCGGCGTGGGTGCGCCTTCCGAGTTCCAGGTGTCCAGTTACCTGGAGTACCAGGGCATGAAGTTCGTCAACCGCTTCGATGCGAACTCCTATCTGCGTATCATGCGGGCCATGGATGATTTTGACCTGGCAACCCGCTATCCGGGTGGCCTGGAGGAGGCATTCGCCCCGGTGGCGGCCAAGCTGCTGGTGGTCGCGGTCAGCAGCGACTGGCTGTTCCCGCCCGAACAGTCGAAGGAGATCGCCAACGCGCTGCTGCGGGCGGGCAAGGCTGTCTCGTACTGCCTGATCAAGGCCCCCTACGGGCATGATGCCTTCCTCGTCGACATCGATAACCTGGTCTCGGTCGTGCATGCCTTCCTGCCGTGGGTGGGAGAGGGCAGGGCGGCTGCCGACCTGGCGAACGAGGTGCCTGAATTGCCAACTGGGGGGCGAGCGTCCTCGCGAGCCGACGCGGCAAAGGGTTCCTTGCGGCACGCCGATGTCAAATTCGCGACGGGGGCGGAGCGCGAGGTGATCGCCCGCATGATCGCGCCGGGGGCGCGGGTCCTGGACATCGGCTGCGGGCATGGCGAGCTGTTGGCGCTGCTGGATGCGCGCCGCGGGGCGTCGGGGATCGGAGTGGATATCGATCTGCGGCAGGTCGTGCAGGTGCTCAACCGGGGATACGACATCTTCCAGGAGGACATCGACGGGGGGCTGGCCATGATCCCCGACGGGGCGTACGACTGCGCGATCCTCAGCGAGACCCTGCAGGTGGTCCAGCGTCCGCGCCTGGTGCTGAACGAGATGCTGCGGGTGGCGCGCGAGGGGATCGTCAGTTTCCCCAATTTCGGGAATTACGGCCTGATCTGGCAGTTGCTGCGTTCCGGGCGCATGCCCGTCGGCAAGGCGCTGCCGTTCCAGTGGTACAACACGCCGAACATCCATTTGTTCACCCTGCGCGATTTCGAGTTGCTGTGCCGCGAGGATTCGATCCGGATACTGGAGACTGTCGCCCTAAGCGACGCCCGCCTCGGGAAAAGCCTGCTCTCGCTGGGCTTGCGCAATCTCGGGGCGGACCGGGTACTGGTGCGGGTGACGAGGCCCTAGGGGGAACAGACTGCAGACTACAGGCTGTAGACCGAAGACTGAATTGTTGGGCGTTGGATGTTGGTTGTTGGGCGTTGAAAAGTGTTTTCGACGACGTGTATTTGGACACGGGGGGCAAATCATGGAAATGAAAAATGAGCTGGATATGATCCTGCCGGATGTGATGAAAGGGCTTTCCGCCTGCGAGGGCTGCCCGATTCATTTCAGCGGCGGACGCCGCGGGCTGACGGTTGCCGGTCAGCAGTCCGTGATCGAGGTTCTTGATGACCTGATCGCCACCTTTTTCCCCGGCTGCCATTTGCGCCGGGCCACCGCCGGGGCTTACGGTGCCGAGGCTATGGCTTCGCTGGAGAAGACGGCCATGACCCTGCGCGAGCAGGTGCGCCAGGCATTCGAGTACCAGTGCGCGATCAACCAGTGCAAGGAGGATTGCCACAAGTGCGACCAGCGGGCCATCCGGACTGTCGGGGAGTTGATTCGTGCATTGCCGGAACTGCTGCGCGTGCTGCACAAGGATGTGCAGGCCGCGTACGAGGGCGACCCGGCCGCGCGTTCGACGATGGAAGTGGTCATGAGCTACCCGGGGGTGTTTGCCGTGACGGTCCACCGGATCGCGCATTGCCTTTACAAGCTGGAGGTGCCGCTGATCCCGCGCATGATGGCCGAGTACGCGCACTCCAGGACCGGCATCGACATCCATCCCGGCGCGACTATCGGCGAGGGCTTCTTCATCGACCACGGCACCGGGGTCGTGATCGGCGAGACCTGCGAGATCGGCCGCAATGTGAAGATCTACCAGGGGGTGACGCTGGGCGCGCTGAGCTTTGTCAAGGACGATGAGGGGCATCTGGTCAAGGGGATCAAGCGTCATCCGAACGTCGAGGACGGTGTGGTCATCTATGCCGGAGCGACTATCCTCGGTGGCAAGACGACCATCGGCGCCGGAACGGTCATCGGCGGCAACGTGTGGTTGACGCATACCGTCCCGCCCGGATCGAAAGTGTACAACCAGCAGCCCAGCCCGCTCATCCGCGAGGTCGACGGAAGCTGGAAGACCTCCGAGGGTCCCTGGAACAACACCGGTGACGGGATTTGAACACGATTTGACGGCTTGACTTTTGTGCGTGGCGTGGTATTCTCGCCGCTTTTATTGATGAATTACTGTTGATTGAAAGAGGATCTCGCGTATGAAAATGATGTATCAGCCGTCGAACAAGAAACGTGCCCGTAAAATCGGCTTCCGTGCCCGCATGGCGACGGCCAACGGTCGCAAGGTGCTGCAGCGTCGCCGGCGCAGGGGCCGTGCACAGCTAATCGTCGTTTGATCGCGTTGTCGGGTATGTCTGTTATCGGACCGTCTTCTGCTGCGCCGCGAGAATCCGCGTCGTTCAGACGTACGGTCCGATTGCTTTTGAACCGCGACTTCCAGCGGGTCTTCGAGGCCGGCCGCTCAATCGCGGGCAAGAACATGGTGATCTGGGTGGCCACTGCCGGCGGTGATGGCTCCCGGATGGGGGTGGTGGCCAGCAAGCGGACGTTCCGCCGGGCGGTGGATCGCAACCGCGCCAAACGGCTGATCCGCGAGGCGTTCCGCAAGGAGCGGCACCGCCTGAGCGTCAACGGTGATCTGGTGATCGTGGCGCGGCGTCGGATCCTGGAGGCGGGTGGCGCGGCGACGCAGTCCGAGTTCGTGAAGCTGGTGCGGGCCTTGGGAATGGCGGGCGACAAGCCCGCCGCCTACGGCGGTGGGCAAATATGAATTGGTAACTGGAGAAGAATCGAATCGAACATCCAACAACCAACGCCCAACAACCAACGCCCAAGTTGGGGAGAATTTACTTGGATGTTGGGCGTTGGATGTTGGTTGTTGGGCGTTGAAAAAATGAAGTTTATAGTCGAGGACTAGGTAGGGTATGCGCGGCTTTGGACTGTATCGGCTTCCGGTTCTGGTCATCAAGGCCTATAAGATGTGTGTGTCGCCGTATCTGGGGCCGAATTGCCTGTGTCGCCGTATCTGGGGCCGAATTGCCGGTTTGTGCCGAGCTGTTCGTCCTATGCGATCGAGGCCCTCGAGCGGTTCGGGTGCATTAGGGGTAGCTGGTTAAGTGTAAAGCGGATATGCAAATGCCATCCGTTTCATCCGGGCGGTTTGGATCCGGTTCCGGATCATGGTGATAATCCTGTGGAGAATGAAACATGAATAAGACAGAACGAATTGCGGTGGCGGTGCTGATTGGACTGCTGGTTGCATGGTCGTATTTCGGGCCCCGCTTGATGCCAGCCCCGCCGCCGCCGCCAGCGGTTCCGGCGGAGACTGTCGCGGGTGATGCGACTGTTGAGGGTTCGACGGCTCCCGCCGCGACCGGGCTTCCTGCCGGGGATGCCATTTCCGTGCCGGGGACGAATGCCGTGCCGGTCGCCGTGCCGAAGTCGGCGGAAATGACGCCGATCGTCCGGTCCTCGGAACAAAACGTGGTTGAGGTTACCAACGCGGTCATGCGCCTGCGTTTCACGTCCTGGGGCGGTGGGCTGGCGTCGGCGTCGCTCAACGACTTCCGCAGCACGGTGGATATGGATAGCGATCCGGTGGTCTTTGATTTCGCCGACCGCATCGCCTTGAGCTATACCGGATTGCCGGGGCTCTCGGAAGCGGATGATTTCAGCGTCGAACCGGTTGCCGGCAATGGGGTACGGATTTCGCGCCAGGCGGACAACGGGCTGGTGCTGGAGCGGACCGCCGTGCTGGAAGAGGGCTATGCGTTCACGATTACTGATCGACTGGTCAATACCGGCACGACGTCGATCTCCATCAGCGAGGCCAGCCTGCAGATGGGCTCCATGCGGATCATGGAAGCGGGGCCTGCCATGAGCGGGATGGATTACCTGGGTGTCGATGCCCTTCTCCGCGCTGACGGGAAAATCGAACGTTTCGGCAAGGAACTGCCGGGGCTATTCGGTGCCAGTGGCGGTTGCTCGCGGGCGAATGTGATCGGGGCTCCGATGGCAGCCTCGATGGATGTGCCGGTTCCGCTGGTGTGGTTAGCCGTGAAGAACAAGTTCTTCACGCAGGTCCTGGCCCCTGTGGCCCCTGAAGAGGGCGGCACCTCAGCACGCGTGCGGGTCATCCGCGCGGACACCCCTGCCGACTTCAAGCTGGATACGGTTTCAGCCTCGCTGGCGTTGCCGGCGGCGGTCATCGAGCCGGGCGCGACGCTGGAACGGCAATCCCGCTATTATGTCGGCCCGAAGAAATATGCGCAGTTCAAGTCGGAGGGCAAACGCTTCACGGAGATCATGGATTTCGGATGGTTCTTCAAGCCGGTCTGCAAAGTGCTGCTGCCGCTGCTCAACGGCATCGAGGCGGTCCTGCCGGGCGGATATGGCATGGCCATTATCATGCTGACGATCATCGTCAAGCTGGTCTTCTGGCCGGTCACCCACAAGGGCACCGAGAGCATGAAGCGGATGCAGAAGCTGCAGCCCGAGATCAAGAAGCTGCGCGATCGCTACAAGAGCGATCCGAAGAAGCTGCAGGAAAAACAGATGCTGCTTTATCGCGAGCACAAGGTCAATCCGCTGGCGGGCTGCCTGCCGATGCTGATCCAGATCCCGGTTTTCATCGGCCTGTTCAACGTGTTGCGTAGTGCCGTGGAACTGCGTTTCACCCGTTTCCTGTGGATCCGCGACCTGAGCGAGCCGGAAGGCCTGATGGCTGGCTTTCTGCCGTTCGGCGGGTTGAACATCCTGCCGCTGCTGATGACGGCTACGATGGTGCTGCAGCAGCGCCTGACCCCGGCCGTGGGCGACCCGCAGCAGCAGAAGATCATGGCGTTCATGCCGGTGATGATGCTCTTCATCTTCTACGGCATGCCGTCGGCGCTGGTGCTTTACTGGACGGTCAGCCAGTTGCTTTCCATCCTCCAGCTCGTGCTGCAGCAGCGCAAGGACCGCCTCACGGCGTCGGCTGTTGTTCCGGCTTGACGTCTCGCGACATGAGGGCCTCGACCGCCTGCAGCGGCGAGGCACCCTCGTGCAGGATGCGGCAGACCTGTTCGGTGATCGGCACCTCCACGCCGTGTTTTGCCGCTAGCGCCTTGGCATTTGCGGCGTTCCAGACACCCTCGGCCACCTGCTTCATGCCGCCGGTGATCTGCGACAGGCTCTCGCCACGGCCCAGCCGTTCACCGACCCCGCGGTTACGGCTGTGCCGGCTGGTGCAGGTGACGATCAGGTCGCCCATGCCGCTGAGGCCGGCGAATGTCTCCGGCCTGCAGCCGAGCGCCGCTCCCAGGCGGGAGATCTCGCTCAAGCCGCGCGTGATCAGAGCGGCGCGCGTATTGTCGCCGAACCCGAGCCCGTCGCTGATACCGACGGCAATCGCGATCACGTTCTTGAGCGCGCCCCCGACCTGGACACCGGTGACGTCATCGGCGGTATACACCCGGAAACGGCTATTGCTGAAAACCGCCTGCAGGGCGGCGCTGTCCTCCCCGCGTGGCGAGGCCACGACGACAGCGGTCGGGATACCCCGGGCGACCTCCTCCGCGTGACTGGGACCGGAAAGGGCGGCCACACTGGGAATCCCGAGGCATTCACGCGCGATTTCGGTCATGGTCCGGTGCGTCTCGCGATCCAGTCCCTTGGTCACGCTGACCACCTGGGCGGTCGGGGCGATCAGGCCCTTGAAGCGGGAAGCCACATCGCGGTAGAACTGCGTGGGGACCGCCATGACGACGACATCCGCCTCGCGGGCGGCTTCGCCCGCGTCCGTGGTCCAGTGGATCCCGGCTGGCAGCGTGACGCCGGAGAGATAGGTACTGTTCATGCCGGTTTCTCGGACCGTGCGGATGTTCTCCTCGAACGGTCCCCACACCGTCACCTGATGACCGTTCTGCTGGAGGACCATCGCCAATGCCGTACCCCAGCCACCATCCCCGATTACCGTTGCCTTGATTCGCATGATTTACCCTTGCTTATAAATTCAAATGCCCACTCGTTTTTCGTTCTCGTCGCCGTTCTCGTTCACTGATCCCCTGTAGATTCGATATTTCCCGCATCCTCCCCGAGACCGTTACCTTTACGGTTTTCCGACTTGAACACAGGACTGCACAATATGGAAAAGCAGGCCAGGGTTCAATGCAAAAGGCCAGCGATTCTCATTATGGCCTCAGGCAGCCTGAAGGCTGAACTACGAACGCCATAATTCCGAGTATTTCGGTGTTTGTAGTTCAGGCTTTAGCCTGTCTTCCGCGCCGTTTGAGGCCATAATGAGAATTGCTGGCAAAAGGCCTTGTCTTCGGTCTTCAGTCTGATTGGGCCAGTATCGCCTCGGCGGCGAGGTGGGCTGTGGTCCAGGCTGCCTGTAGATTGTAGCCGCCGGTCAGGGCGTCGATATCCAGGACTTCGCCGGCAAAGTACAAGCCCGGATGCACACGGCTTTGCATGGTCCTGAAATCGACTTCCTTCAGCCGGATGCCCCCGCAGGTGACGAATTCCTCACGATGCCGGTTCTTGCCCGAGATCGGCAGCGTGAAGGCGGTCGCCTGGGCGGCGATCCGCCGGATTGCCGTCAACGGACAAGCTCCCCATTCGCAGGTCTCATCCACCCCGGCGCGCTCGAGCAGCAGCTTCCAGAGCCGGGCGGGAAGCCCCAGCGGCGACCAGGTACCGGTCTGCTGGCGCGGGGCGGTTTGCTTGTGCGCCGTCAGGCTTTCGCAGACCTGCTCCTCGCGCTGTCCGGGCTGCCAGTTGATCCGCATGTCGAAGCGGTAGCCGGTTTCCGCCAGTCCGCGTGCCCCGAAGGAGGAGAGCCGCAGCACGGCCGGTCCGCTGACTCCGGTGTGTGTGATCAGCAGTTCCCCTTCCGCCTTGATGCCGCCGGGGCCGCCGAGCTGCACCGCCTGGACGACAATCCCGGCCAGCGCCGTGAAATCGCGATCGGGTGTGTTGAACGAGAACAGTGATGGCACGCAGGGTTCGATCGCGTGGTCAATCCCTTCGGGAAACGCCCCGCCGCCGGTGGCGACAAGCAGGCAGCGGCCCGTCTCGCTGCCGCGCTCCCCGATTGTTACCTCGACGCCCCCGTCGAAGAACCGGATACGCGAGACCTCTGCCGACGTCCGGATTTCGGTCTGGCCACGTCGGGCGGTATTCATCAGGGCGCTGATGACATCCAGCGACGTGTCCGAACGCGGAAAGACGCAGCCATCCTCGAGCGTCACAATCGGTACGCCGTGCGTCTCGAACCAGGCCCTCGTTTCCGCCGGTCCGAAACGGTGGAACGCCCCGATCAGTTCGCGTCCCCCGCGCGGATAGTTCTGCGTGAAGGCGCGGATATCCGTGCACTGGTGCGTCAGGTTGCAGCGTCCCCCGCCGGAAACGCGGACCTTTACCAGAGGCTTCGGCCCCTTTTCAAGGACGAGCACACGCAGGGAAGGCGCGCTTTCCGCCAGCACTGCCGCCGCGAACATGCCGGCTGCACCGCCCCCGATAATCATGACATCGTACTTAATCATCGGGGATCGAGTAGCGGGAGCCAGATCTGGACGGTGCTGCCGCGTTTACCGGTGTGCGGGATCACATTCACCCAGCCGTTGTGGCTGCTGGCGATCAGGTAGACGGTGGTCAGCCCCATTCCGCGGCGCCTGCCGTCATGCTTGGTTGTGAAGAACGGATCGAATACATGCGGCAGGTTTTCAGGGGCAATCCCATGTCCGGTATCGATCACCTCGATCAGGGCCAGTCGTTCCGGCGTGGTAATCACGACAGGGGTGTTCGGTACCGGGCGGTCGTCAGGCTCGCCCCGGCGCAGCGAGACGATCAGCTTGCCTCCCTCAGGCATGGATTCGAAACTGTTGATGGCAAGCTGTGCGAGCGCCTGCTCGATATGACTGGGTGAAATCGAAGCCATCAGGCGGTCCTGCGGCAGCATGAACTGGATCTCGATATTGGGGGGGGCGGAGTGGCGGATAAAATGCTGGAATGAATCCACTGTGCGCACCAGGTTCATGGTCTCGAGCTTGAGCGGGGCGGGATGCGAGAAGGCCAGCAGGTCGGTCGAGAAGGCGCACATCTCGCGCGCGGCAACCTCGATCTCCGCGAGCGCGTTATCGAGCACATCCTTGTCCCCCGGCCGGTGGCGGATCATGTCGGCATATCCGATGATGCGGGTCATGGCGTTGGTGACGTCATGCGTGACGCGTCCCGCGAATTTCCCGATCGCCGCCATTTTCTGCGCCTGCAGGAGTTGCACGGTGCGCGTCTGGACCTCCTGCTCCAGCATTTCCTTCGTGGCGGTCAGCGCGGCATGGGTGGCGCGCTGTTCGGTGATGTCATGGACACAGGCGAGGATATGGACATATGGACAGAACCGTGGATGTTGTAGGCACTGAACGAGGTCTCGGCCCAGAAGTTCTTCCGGTTCCTGCCGCTGGTATGGAAGGTGATGATCTGCTTGCGGTTCTCCATGGCCGCCTTCAGGGCCGGTCCGGCGGCGTCCGGCGGGTAGGGGTATTCGCCGCCGGGCGAGAGCGTCGCGATATCGGAGTCCCTGTAGCCGAAAAGCTTCTTGGCGCTGTCATTGGCGTCCAGGATCTTGCCGGTTCCTGCATGGTGGACGAACAATGCATCGGTTGTGGCGTTGAATATGGACTTGTAAGTC
>JAIFLS010000195.1 GCA_020048935.1 bacterium
AACCGGCACCGTTTGCCGCCATGGTTTCCGATTCTCCAGAACTTGAGTTGCGGCTGACGCCGCACGGGATGGTGGCTCCGCTTGAGGGCGATGCTGCGGATCGCGGTTGTCGCGGGGTGATTGCCCGGTTCGCGGATCACGAGGCCGCCGGCCTGGTGGCACTGGCGGCGGCGACGCTGCCACCGGGGGTACACGCCTCGGCCCTCTTCTGGCGCGATGTAGCTGCCGAGTTCCTGCGCACGCTGTGCCATATTCCGGAGTCGGACACGTTTTCGGTGGCTGCGGTCGCGCCGCCCGATGCGGCGCATCTGGCGCAATGGACGCTCAATGCGCCGCCGATGCAGGGGGCGGAATACCTGACGCCTACGGCTCTTGAAGCAATCTGGCAGCGGATGCTGGACTGGGCTGCGGTACAGATCCAGTCTACAGGCGGTCTGCCCGCCTTCCTGCAGGTGGCCGCGCCGCAATGGGCGCGGGTAGGGCGCGTAACCCTGCATCTGGCGGAAAACCGGGGCGACGCCGAGTTCCCGTTCGCCTTCATGGCGACCTATGCCGCCGGGTTGTCGCGCGGTGGACGGCTCCAGCGTCTGCCGCTGGGACAAGCGCTCAAGGAGTATGCCGGTGCCCGCTGCAAGCCGGAATTGATCCGGCTGCTTTCTCCCTTGCAGGCAGCCGCGTCGCGCAGTGCGCTGATTGCCGACCTGGTGGAGACGGGTGATGTCTTCCACCCGCTGGTCTGGACGCCGGACGAGGCCTATGCCTTTCTCAGGGAGATCCCGCTGTATGAGGAATGCGGCCTGCTGGCGCAGTTGCCGAACTGGTGGCGCAAGCGCGCCCGCCCGCGGGTCAGCGTCACCCTCGACAGCCGGAAACAGTCGGCGCTGGGGAAGGATGCGCTGCTTTCGTTCGATATGCAGCTTGCGCTGGGCGATCAGCCGCTGACGGAGGCCGAGGCGCAGGCGCTGCTAGGGAGCGGCAGCGGACTGGTGATGCTGCGGGGCGAGTGGGTCGAGGTGGATGGCGACCGGCTGCGCGAGGCGCTGGAGCACTGGCGGCAGGTCGAGGCGCAGGCGGGCGGCGATGGACTTTCATTCATCGAGGGGATGCGCCTGCTGGCCGGGGCGTCGGCGGATCTGAAAGCGGCCGGGCCCGAGGCGGAGGACGTGTCCTGGGCGCTGGTGCGTCCGGGCGAGGCGTTGCGCGGGATCCTGTCCGGCTTGCGGCAGCCTTCGGAGATTGCCGGCAAAGTTCCCGATGGCTTCCAAGGTCAACTTCGGCATTACCAGCTCGAAGGGCTCAACTGGCTGTGGTTCTGCTCGCGTCTGGGACTGGGCTGCTGCCTGGCGGACGATATGGGCCTCGGCAAGACAGTGCAGGTACTCGCTGTGCTGCTGCGTACCCGGCGCGAGACGCCCGCCGCCAGTCGCGCTACCTCCCTGCTGGTTGTACCCGCCTCGCTGCTGGGGAACTGGCGGGCGGAAGCCGCGCGCTTCGCGCCGGAACTGAGCCTGCTGTTCGCACACCCGTCCGAAATGGCGGGCGAGACGCTGAAGGCGCTTGCGGATGATCCGGCCAGCGCCCTGCGACAGACGGACCTGGTCGTGACCACTTACAGCATGGCCACGCGGTTCGCGTGGATGACTGAGATCGATTGGCACTGGGTCATCCTCGACGAGGCGCAGGCGATCAAGAACCCGTCCACGCGCCAGACGAAGGCGGTCAAGCATCTCAAGGGGGCGGCGCGGGTCGCCCTGACCGGCACGCCGGTCGAGAACCGGCTGGGGGATTTGTGGTCGATCTTCGACTTTCTCAATCCGGGCCTGCTGGGCAGCGCCGCCCGCTTCAAGGAGTTCATCAAGACGCTCGACTGTGGCGGTCAAATGCACTATGCCCCCCTGCGCAACCTGGTCTCACCGTATATCCTGAGGCGGCTCAAGACAGATGCGGGGATCGCCCCGGATCTGCCGGAAAAGACCGAGATGCAGGTCTACTGCGGCTTGACCAAGCCGCAGACGGTCCTCTATCAGCAGACGGTGACGGCCCTGGCCCGTGCACTGCAGGATACCGATGTGGACAAGATGAAGCGACGGGGGCTTGTGTTGAGCACACTGATGCGGTTCAAGCAGATCTGCAATCACCCCAGCCAGCTTACCGGCGATGCGTTGTATGCGCCGACGGACAGCGCCAAGTTCGAGCGCCTGGGCGAGCTGTGCGGCGAGATCGCCTCGCGTGGCGAGAAGGTGCTCGTGTTCAGCCAGTTTCGCGAGATTACCGATCCGATTGCCGAATTCCTCGCCACGATCTTCGGGCGGGCCGGCCTGGTGCTGCACGGCGGCACCGCTGTCGGGAAGCGTAGCGAACTGGTCGCCGCGTTCCAGCGCGAGGAGGGGCCGCCGTTCCTGGTCATGTCGATCAAGGCCGGGGGGACGGGGTTGAACCTGACGGCAGCCTCGCATGTGATCCATTTCGACCGCTGGTGGAACCCGGCCGTGGAGAACCAGGCCACCGACCGCGCCTTCCGTATCGGCCAGAAGCGCAATGTGCTGGTGCATAAGTTCGTCACGCGTGGCACGGTGGAGGAACGGATTGACGATATGATCCGCGAGAAGCAGGATATGGCCGACGCCTTGCTCAAGGGCGATGGTGCTGAGAACCGATTGACGGAAATGGGGGACGAGGAGCTGCTAAAGCTCGTTTCCCTCGATATTGAAAAAGCAGGCGTTTAACAAAGCGAGGCAAGATATGGGCTGGAGAAGTCGAAGCCGGTACAATCAATGGCCGGAATACGTGCCGGTGGCGGAGCGTCGCGCCAAGGCTGAGCGTGAGGCCGAGAAGCTGAAGAAGAAAGGCCAGGACATAAAGCCGGTCATGATCGAGGGACGCATGATCGCCCACAGCTTCTGGGGCAAGGGCTGGTGTACGCATCTCGAATCCTTCGGTGATTACGAAAACCGCCTGCCGCGCGGCCGCAGCTACGTGCGCAACGGCTCGGTCTGTCATCTGGGAATTGCGCGCGGGGCGGTTGACGCCCTGGTGGCCGGTTCGAGTCTCTACAAGGTGAAGGTGTCGATCCAGGAACTCAAGCCGGCGTCCTGGGCCGCGCTGAAATCGCACTGCACGGGCAAGATCGGCTCGCTGATCGAGCTGCTGCAGGGACGGCTTTCCGACGAGATCATGCGGGCGGTGACCAATCCAGAGCATGGTTTGTTCCCCAAGCCGGGCGAGATCAAGTATACCTGCAGTTGTCCGGATGTGGCGCACATGTGCAAGCATATCGCCGCCGTGATGTACGGGATTGGTGCCCGGCTGGATGAGCAGCCCGAGCTGCTGTTCCGCCTGCGTGGTGTGGACCACGAGGAACTGCTCAGTGCCGAAGCGGCCGTCGGGGCCATTGCGGGCGATGGTTCCCGCCGCTCGCGTCGTCGCACGCTGGCCAAGGACGATTTGTCGGCCGTCTTCGAGGTGGAGCTTGAATCTGAAACGGCGGAACTGGACGAGGTGGTGGCAATGACGATCGAAGCGCCGGTGTCGCGTCCGAAATCGGTCGCGGGGCGTCGCCCGTCCGCAGCCAAACCTGTACCGAAGGCGAAGACGGCAGAGCCCTCGGTCGCAGTGGCGGTGCCCGCCAAGCGCAAGGCGACTGCCTTCAAGCCGACCGGGCGCACGATCACGAATCTGCGGGCTCGTCTCGGGTTGAACAAGACCGATTTTGCCAACGCAGTCGGGGTATCGGTCGCCACGGTGACCAACTGGGAGAATGCCAAGGGGGCAGTCACGCCACACAACAAGGGGCTTTGCGGTCTTCAGCGCCTGCACGAGCAGCCCAGCGCTTGACGCCGGAACATTTTAAACAAAACTTTAGCCGTCGCACGAAGGGCGACGCGGATAGGCGAGTACCGCTTGCCTTCGTCAAGCGGCTGCAGAATTGATGAATCGGCTCTAGAGCAGGGGGGGGCGGGAAGCGGTTGGCTAACTCAGGGAGGGACAGCGGCTCGCTGTCCGCCCGCCCGTCTAACCACCGCACAGATTCTCAAAAAGGGGTCGCCAGTTTTCCTTCCTTTCGCTGCGGCTCGGCGAGGACGCCTCGCCCTACCATCTCGGACGCCGAGGCCGTCGTCCCTCCCGCTGGGGCTCGGGCTTACAACGCTGCGGACGGGGTTGAACCCGTCCCTCCAGGATTGCCTGCTCCCTATTTCTTATCATGTGCAGTGCTTCCTGCGGGGATGGTCTATTGCTGCGGCGTCGGGCTGTCCGCAGGGTGGAGGTTCATGTTGACCATCTGGAGGGCGACGGCGCGGCATTCGGGGGCGGTCTCGAGATGACGGGCCAGGAAATGCCGCAGGGACTGGCAGAGCGCCGTGCGCGTGGCCGGATCGATCGCGATGGCGCGCAGCGGGGCGAATGACCGGCTGCGCTGCCAGCGCTGGAGCAGCCCGAGCACGTCGGGGGCCAGCGTCATGGTGGCGGCGTCCTGCCGTTGGGGTGTGCATTGCGCGCAGAGGGCTCCGCCGAGCTCGGCGGAGAAGCGCGCACCGGTTCCGGGCGGCAGGTGGGTCTTGCAGGTGCAGCAGTGCCGCAGGCGCGGCGAGAGCCCCAGCAGGTCGAGCAGGCGCAGTTCAAACCATAGCAGCAGGGTGTCGTGCGGTGGCGGGGTCTGCGCGAGGATGGTGATGGCGGTGTCGGTCAGGTGGTAGAGCTCCGGTATGTGGGCTCCATCGGGTGTGGCGTCGGCGGCCAGGCGGCAGAGGTAGCTGATGGCGGCGGTGCGTCGCCAGTCGCCGTGGCAGGCTCGGCGATTGTCGAGCGCGGCGCATTCACGGAAGTTGTGCAGGCCGTTGTGCGCATATTCATAAAAGAGCAGTTCGCAGCGGTAGCCGATATCGTATTGTCCGGAGGCGTCCTGCTTCGGGCGGCAGGCACCCTTGATGACGGTGGCGATCTTGCCATGGCCCGGGGTCAGCCAGGTGACGATCTGCGAGGTGTTGGAAAAGGGGGTCACACGCAGCGGGATGGCGTCGGTCCTGGCGATGGGGTGGTAGGACATGGTGTTGTCAGCCCGAGTGTTTGGTGATGACGCCGACGCGGTCGCAGACGGCGGCGATGGGGCAGCGGTTGCATTGGGGATGCCGCGGGGTGCACAGCGTCTGGCCGAAGGAGACCAGTTGCCGGTTCCAGCTTTTCCAGTAGCGTTTCGGCAGTATCTGCCGCAATTCCATTTCGGTCTCCAGCGGGGTGCTGGTTTGCAGCAGGCCGAGACGGTTGGAAATGCGGTGGACGTGGATATCGACGCAGATGCCGTGCTTGTCGAAGGCGACTGTCACGACCAGGTTGGCGGTCTTGCGGCCGACCCCGGGCAGGGTGCAGAGCTGCTCGATCGTGTCGGGAACGCGGTCGTCGAAG
>JAIFLS010000121.1 GCA_020048935.1 bacterium
ACAGAAGGCGATGGCCAAGGATACCTGGGTGTTTTCCATGGCCCAGATGTTTTCGGAAGTCTCGCCAGCCATGCAGGAGGAGTACGACATCATCCCGTTGAAACCGTTGCTTGAACGTTACGGGTTGGTCTACTACGGGTGCTGCGAGCCGTTGCACAACAAGATCGATATCGTTCGCCAGATCCGTAATGTCCGCAAGATCTCGGTCAGTCCCTGGGCCAACAAGGAAATCGCCGCGGAAAAGATCCATGGCGACTACGTCTTCTCCGCCAAACCGAATCCCTCGCATGTGGCGATGGGGTCGTTTGATGCGCAGCTCATCCGCAAGGACCTGGAGGAGACTGTTGAGATCTGCCGCCGCCACAACACCCCGTGCGAGCTGATCCTCAAGGATGTAAGCACAATCTGCAACGATCCCTCACGCTTGACTCAGTGGGAACAGATCGCGATGGAGGTTGTGAATGTTTGATGTTTCAAGAGTCCCTTTCAGTTATCACGGGTCGTGGATGTCGATCCGCTTTCAGGCCGGGACGGACCAGCTTTGGTTCCGTAACCACCATTTCAAATCAAATGATCTGTTTGCGCTGCAAACGCTGGTGGACGGGAAACTTATAAGTCCGGTGATTACGGCCGGTGCGTCGGCGCTGGTGCTGGAAGCGGGTGCGGGTTGTGTAGAGATCTGCTTCGAGGGGCCGGAGTCGGTTCGGTTGCGGGGGCAGGGTGGTGTTGTATTGCGGCTGGTCGGCAAGCGGATCCATGCCTATCTGAATGGGCCGGACATGGCGGTCTTCAACTTCAGGAAAGCGTACCGGCGTTATCAATTCGAAGCACTATGCGGGACCCTCGGTTTAGCCGGGGCGTATGCATCGGAGGCCGAGGACCTGGACAACCTGGCTGAGATCAAGGGGGCCGGTGTGCTGGCGGGGCTCGATCACGATAGTCAGGCGATCACCATGATGCCCGATGCCGATGGTGCCTGGGAGCTGGCGATCGACGAGTTCTGGAGCAGTTGGCAGCGGCCGGAGCGCAAGGGGTTTGACGAATGCCTGGCTGAGTCGGCAAGTGCGTTCGAAGCATTCCGGCGGGGCTTTCCGGCGGTACCGGCCGAGTTGACTGAAGCACAGGCTTTGGCGGCTTACATTGACTGGTCCTGCACGGTCAATCCGACGGGGCTGATCAAACGTCCGACATTGTTCATGTCCAAGAACTGGATGAACAACGTCTGGAGCTGGGATCAATGCTTCAATGCCATGGCGCTGGCGGCGGGACATCCCGAACTGGCTCTCGATCAGATGCTGACCGAGGTTGACCATCAGGATGCCTTCGGTGCGTATCCCGATGCCTTCAATGATCTGGAAATCCATTACAATTACTCGAAGCCACCGGTTCACGGACTGGCCTTCGAGGATATCCTGAAACGGCTGCCGTCACCACCTTCGCGCGAGGTGATGGAAACGATGGTGCGGTCGCTCGGCAAGCAGGCGGACTGGTGGATGACGTATCGGCTGTCGTCGACGCATTGCCACGGGTTGCCGTACTACCTGCATGGCAATGATTCGGGCTGGGACAATAGCACCATGTTTGCCAAAGGGGTTCCGCTGGTGGCTCCGGATTTGTCGGCCCTTCTGGTGGTGCAGATGGATGTGCTGGCCCGCTTGAGCAGGGACCTTGGCTGGACCGAGGCGGCCGCCGATTGGGCTCGGCGGGCGGATGAGCTTTTCGCGGGGCTCATGCGGGAACTTTGGCGCGGGGATCATTTTGTCGCCCGTCTGGCCAATGACGGGAGCGATGTGGAGTCGGCCAGTCTGATCCCGTGGCTGCCGCTGGTGCTGGGGGATCGTCTGCCGGAAATGGCCCGGTTCTGTCTGCGACAGGGGATTGAGGATCATCTGACCGAGTGGGGACTGGCAACCGAGCGGGTGGATAGCCCCGAGTACAGCGAGGACGGTTACTGGCGAGGCCCGATCTGGGCCCCATCGACCTTCCTTGCCGTGACAGGTCTGGAGCGCTCCGGTCATGGCGATCTGGCCGATGTCGTTGCCGAGCGCTTCTGCAAGCTCTGTGCAAAGAGCGGTTTTGCAGAGAACTACAACGCTATCACCGGGGCCCCGTTGCGCGATCCGGCCTATACCTGGACGGCCAGCGTCTTCCTGCTGCTGGCCTCAAATTGCGTCAGCAAACGTACCGAGCTGGATTGAGGTCGTGTTTTAAGTACCGGCTTCAGGCGGAGTTGGTACTGAATGAAGGCTGAGCAAGGAGAGCACATGGCAGACGGAGCAGAACCCTCAACCTGGTTTCTAAGCAAGTCGGTTGGTGGAGCCTGGATCTTCCCGGCGCTTCCTGCTGATACGGTCAACCAGTATGTAGATTTCCGGCACGAGCTCAACTGTACGGATCGGGCGTTGCCGACGGTTTTGCGGATCAGTGCCGATACTGATTTCGAGGTCTGGCTCAATGGCCAGTCGATCGGGCATGGGCAATTCTCGAATTATCCGGATCGGAAGACTTATGAACGTTTTGATCTGGGAGGTGCCCTGCAGTCAGGTCCGAACATCCTGGCGCTTACGGTTTACTACAATGGCCGTAACAGCAGCGTGTATTGTCGCGGTGAAGCCGGACTGGTCTTTGAGGTGCGGCAGGGTGATTGCCTGCTGGCCGCAAGTGGACCCGGTACGGAATGGCGCATGAATCCATGCTATCATTCCGGACCGATTGCTATCGTCTCGCATCAGCTTTCCTATACGTTCGGTTATGATGCCCGTAATCCGGCTGTCCCGTTGGCGGCAGCGAACCCGTCAATGGGTTGGCGGCCGATTGGTTCTGGCGAGGTGCAGGTCTCGGACGCGCGGATGGTGTTGCCCCCGCGGCCTGTGGCTCGGATGACCGATGGAGGCCTGACGGATTCGCGCCTGCATGCGTGTGGAGTCTTCAGTCGCGATCTGCGTGGCGGTGTCGAGTGTCTGGATGGCTGCCATCTTGTGGACGGAACGGTGGAGAGCCCGGCCCAGCTCATGCAGAGGGATCATCTGCGGGCACTGCCGACGCGATCGTTACTGCATGTGCCGGGCGGGGTGCGCCTGTGTGCTCGTCCTGATGGGCTTAAGCCCGATGCGGCATTGTGCGAAGGTTATTCGGGGTTGTACGTCGTCCTGGACCTTGGACAGGAGGAAGTCGGGTTGCTGACTCTTGATATCGAGGCTCCGGACGGGACGGTCGTGGATATCGGCTACGGGGAACATCTGGATGACCTCCGTGTACGTACCCAGATTGGCGGGCGGAATTTCGCGTCGCGCCTTATCTGTAGAGAGGGGCGACAGATCTTCGTGCATCCATTCTTGCGTTGGGCCGGGCGCTATTTGCAACTGCAGATCCAGTCGGCTCGCTTTACGCTGTACCGTTGCGATCTGGCACGGTGCCCGTATCCGGTTTCGCCGGGTGGCGTGCTGGCCTTGCGGCGGGAACGTCCGCAGCGCATTCTTGATACCTGTCGCCGAACGCTGATGTTGTGCATGCATGATCATTACGAGGATACCCCTTGGCGGGAACAGGCATTGTATGCGAATGATTCACGTACACAGGCCCTTTGCGGGTATTACGCCTTCGGGGAAACCCGTTTCCCGTCGGCCAGTCTCTCGCTGCTGGGGCATGGGCTGCGCACGGATGGATTCCTAGCGCTGACGGCACCGGCCAAGCCCCCCTTGACGATTCCCTCGTTCTCGCTGGTCTGGATGCTTGCGATCCGGGATCACTACCTATTCAGCGGCAATCCGGATCTGGCCCGGACCTGGCTGCCACAGATCCTCTCGATGCTGCAAGCCTTCCTGGCCGAGCGCCGCGAGGGCCTATGGCCGCTAAGGCAGGCGGCAGGCATCTGGCATTTCTACGATTGGGCAGAAGGATTATCCGGCTATGTCCCTGAGGATTTCTCCAGTGGTCTGGTCTCTGATGCCCCGTTAAATTGTTTCCTGATCCTTGCTCTTGATGCCGTGCGGGAGATGGTGAAGTGGTTGGCGGTCTGTGCGGGAGAACGCCCAGTGGCTGACGGGGCGGAGAAATGGCTCACGGCGGCGATCGATTCGCTTCGGGAACACGTGACTGCCGAATTCTGGGATCCGCAGGAGGGGGCGTTTGTCACCACGCGGGAAAAGCGGCAGCTCTCGGAGCTTGTGCAGGGGTTGGCGGTGCTTGCTGGCGTAGGAGACGAGGCCATCCGTGAGCAGGTGCTCGAGCGCATGGTCAGGCCCGATGCTGGCTTGACCCGAGCCAGTCTCAGCCAGTCCCTCTATGTGTTCGAGGCGCTCATGAGCCAGAAGAAGCGCTACGGAGCGCATGTTGTGGCGCGAATCGAAAGCGTCTGGGGTCCGATGCTGGACGCGGGTGCTACAACCTTCTGGGAAACGGAAAAGGGAGCCTCTGATTTCCACGATGCCGGCAGTCTTTGTCATGGCTGGTCAGCGGTGCCTTTGTATATCTATTTCGCGGAGGTACTCGGTGTACGTCCGCTTACACCGGGATTCCAGACATTCCGGGCCGATCCGATGCCGACACTGCTGTCGTCAGCTGGGGGTGAAGTTGTGGTGCCAGGGGGCACGATCCGCTTGTCAATGCAGCCCGGGGCTGACCCTGGTTCCTGGCAGGTCGAGGCACCGGCTATGAACAGGATGGTGAAGTAAAATGGAATGTAATACAGGATTTTCAACGGCGGGCTTCCAGTCGCCGTCTGCCGCCTGGCGAGGAAAACCGTTCTGGTCTTGGAACGGGAAACTGGATAAGGACGAGCTGATCCGGCAGATCCATGTCCTCAAGGAAATGGGGATGGGCGGCTACTTCATGCATTCACGTACGGGACTGGTTACGCCGTATCTCGGCGAGGAATGGTTCGCGTTGACCAACGCCTGCGTCGAGGAAGGCGAGCGGCTCGGGATGGAAAGTTGGCTCTATGATGAGGACCGCTGGCCCAGTGGGACGGCAGGCGGCATGGTGACAGCCAATCCGGAGTACCGGATGAAGTTCATATACATGGCGAAACTTCCTGGAGATGGTTTTGATCTGGGTGCGTGGGGCAAGTCGGAGAAAGCACCGCTCGGCGCCTGGAGTTGCCGACTGGAGAACGAGATTGATATTTATGATGTATCCAAGGTGACGGCTGCGACGCCCGCCGCTGCGTTGACTGGCAAGACTGTGCTAACGTTCTGTGTCCGTCCAATGGCCGGTGGATCCTTCTATAACGGCTACACGTACGTGGATACGATGAAGAGAGCGGCGACCGACGAGTATATCCGCCTCACGCACGAGGCCTACAAGAAACATTGCGGACAGCATTTCGGAAAGGGCATTAAGGGGCTCTTCACGGATGAACCGCATCGCGGCCCCTTCATGAGCGGGTTCAGTAT
>JAIFLS010000162.1 GCA_020048935.1 bacterium
AATACACGCCGTCGCAGATCCTGACGGCCAGCCGGACGCTCTTTGACGCGGGTGAATTCGCCATCGCGATCGAGGGGTATGACCGGATTATCCAGTCGGAAAAGGAACAAAAACTGCTGGAGCCGGCCCGGGTCGGCAAGGGGCTGGCTCTCGTCAGGCTGGAGCGTTTCGCCGAGGCCGTGACCCTGCTTGAAAAGGTGCTTGAGGACTACCCGAAATCGGGCTACACGGTGGACATCTGCCGCGCGGCCAGCGCGGCCTATGCGGCGGTGGCCAGTGTGACGCCGGAAGAGCCGAAACGCTTTGAAATGTTCAACAAGGCGGTGGAGGTCATGAACCGGGCGCTCAAATTTGCCAAGGATGACGGGACAAAGACGGAACTGTATGTCGGGGTGGCCCGCACCTTCGAGCGCAAGTCGGCGGCTGAGAAGCAGTTCGGGACGCCCGAAAAGGCCGCATCCTACCGCGATGAGGCCGTGGCGGCCTATCAGTCGGTGATCATGTTCCGTAACCCGAATGATGCCGCGGTGGCGCCGCACCTGCAGGATGCCTATGCCGCCTGCCTGCCGCTGATGCTGGAAATGCAGCGCTGGGATGATGTCGTGCAGGATGCCCAGAATTACCTCGCTGCTTTCCCCAACGGGAAGTACGCTTTAGTTGTGCGTCAGGCATTGAATCGTGCCCGCGTGAGCGGGGGTACGGCACAAACCGGGGAAACGACAGTTGTGACGACCGGTGTAACGACCGGAGAAGTGAGCAATGTAACGACCGGTGTATCGACCGGCGAAGTGAGCGGTGTAACGAACGGCGAAGCAACCGGGGAAACCCCGGCGGCGGAAGACAAACCGCTGCCTTGATCAAGGAGATGGATATGAACGATCTGACAACGCAATCAACCGTTGCCGCGCCCTCGCGGCTGGCGGCGGCCGTGCTGATGCTGCTGGCGATGACCGTGCTCCCTTGCGTGGCGCAGCATCAGGCGACTCTGGTCATGAAAAACCAAACGCAGTCGAAGCCGGGGATCGTGCGTTACCTGCCCGCCTCTCGCAGTTATGAGTTCAATGATGGAACCATAACTCGCACGGTGAAGGCGTCTGAAGTCGACAAGGTGATCCTGACGCAGCCGCCGGCGGGTCTGCAGCAGGCCGTCCAGCAGGTCAACAGCGGCAACTACCAGGCACCGATCGCGGTGCTCCAGCAGATCGCGGCGGCGTATACGATGATGGGACCCGATGTGGTGGCCTCGCAGGCTCTGGCGCTGGCGTACCTGCGAACCAGCCGGACCAAGGACGCGCTGAAGATCTGCGAGGATTTGGTGAAAAACAACCCTGACGCGCTGCTCGACGGTAATTTCGCCAGCGTCTACTGGGAGACCCTGCTGGCCGAGGGGAAGACGGCCGCCCTGCGTGCCAGCCTGCGTACCGCGGTCGAGACCGGCGGACGCGAGGTAGCCGCCGTGGCCCAGGTTCGCCGCGGGGATCTTGAAATGCAGGAGAAAAAACCGCGCGAGGCGCTGCTGGACGGTTACCTGCGCACGATCCTGCTCTTCCAGGATGTCACCTTCATCCAGCCCGAGGCCCTCTCCAAGGCCATCAAGGCGCATGAGGATCTCAACGAGGTGCAGTATGCCGAGCGCTGGCGCAAGCGTCTGCTCGGCAGTTTCGGTGACAGTGAATACGCCAAGAAATTCAAATAGGAAAAACGATTTCATGAAGCCGCCGCCTGCGGTTGGGCGCGGATGGCATGACACAAACAAGAGGGAGACAGGTCGCATGAAGAAGGGGTTGGTTTTGTTTTCGGTATTGGGTGTGATGGCATTGGCTTTGACGGCAGGAGCTCTTTACGGGCAGGAAGCGGCGGGAACACTGGTGGCGACGGATACCGGTGAGGCCGCGACGGCACCTGCGCAGGCCATGGACCCCGGTAGTCAATTTATCGCGGTTGTATTCAAATCCGGGGTAATGTCCTTTATCCTCTGGCTGTTCCTCTTCGCGGCCGGTGGCGCGGGTGTGTATTTCGCGGTGGATTGCGCGATCACGGTTCGTCCGACCAAGATCCTGCCGCAGAGTCTGATTGACGCTGTGACGGCGTCCATGGCCGAGGGCGATGTGCTCAAGGCGCTGAAGTGTTGTGACGATGAACCCGGTCCGCTGGCGAACGTCCTGAGTGCAGGGTTCAGTCATGTGGAAGAGGGCTTCGACGTGATCGAGGACGCCATCTCGACGGCCGCTAACATGGAGACTGAGAAAATCATGCAGAAGCTGACGTGGCTCTCGGTGGTGGCCAACCTGGCACCGATGCTGGGCCTGCTCGGCACGGTGCAAGGTATGATCGTCGCGTTTGCAACACTGGCCGCAGGTGTGCCGGATGTCGGCTTGCTGGCCTTGGCTATTGCGCAGGCGCTCTACACGACGGCAGGAGGACTGGTTATCGCCATTCCGAGCGTGGCCACCTACTACACCTTCCGCAATACCGCCAACCGGATCGTGCTCCGGATGGAGGCCCTGACCATGGAAATGATCAAGGATCTGCGTCACGTCGAAGTGGTGGAAGACTAGCCTCACCAAGGGAAGCAACCATGAGCCGCAAAAAGAATGTTGACGGTTGCGAGCTGGACATGACGCCCATGATCGACGTCGTTTTCCAGATGATCATCTTCTTCATCGTCACTATCAAGATGGACGAGAATATCAATGAGGAAATAATACTTGAGAATGCCAAGGAAGGTCCTGTGTACAAGGATCCCGATCCCCGGACGATTGTGATCGAGGTGGACAAACGGGGCTGGATCTCGATTAACAATCTACAGCTCAACGATAAGACTCTGCGGGATATCATGCTCAACAGGTTCCAGCGCATGGGAACCTTCCCGGTGATGATCCGGGCGGATAAGAATACGAAGCATAAGGATGTACGCAGGGTCATGGATATCTGCACGGCGGTTGGCATCTGGCGTATTGATTTTGCGGCCATCAAGGAACCGAAGAACTAATCAAGGAAAGAATCCAGCCATGTCAAAAGAGCGAAGAGCCAGGAATAAAGGCGATGCTTGCAAGCTGGAGATGACGCCGATGATCGACGTGGTCTTCCAGCTTCTGATTTTCTTTATAGTCACGCTTAAGGAGACGGATATCCTGTCGCATCTGGATGTCTCGCGCCCGGCCCCGGATAGCACTGCCGTTCCTGAGCAGGATCCGGACGAGATGCTGACCATCCAGATCGGCAAGGAAGGCTGGGTGGTCAACGGACGCCCGTACATCAATGCCCATTTTGACCAGATGGACAAGCAGTTGACGCGTTTCGCCTCGATCAGCCGCAAGTCCAGCGTGATCATCAAGTGCACCAGTGAATCGCCACACTCTTATCTGGTGCGGGTGCTGAATATCCTGGCTCGGGAACGGATGGCGAATATCTCCGTCTTCAGCCTGTAGCTGTAGCGGGATCCTTGATAATGTGGGACAGGCACCCTTGCCTGTCCATCCGGGCATGAGTCGCATGGCTGTAAGTCGTAGCCCAGTCGCGCCGCGACTGAGGCTGCGGGGATGCGGGTGCGATTACGGGAAAAACAGTGCTTTCGCCACCCTGCCATTCGCTTACAACGCGAGAGCCGCACTCGCGGCGCGAGTGGGCTACAGCGGGTAATCATTGGCTATGAAGCAAGTTCCGCAAAAATATTTCTAATAGATCCTAGTCCGCATGCGTTTACAGGGTGAAAACAGATTTTCAGGCAGTTTAGACAGTAATGGAGGAGCCGAGATGAATGAGGACCCGGTTGAGACGATTATCGATGCGGATTCGTTTTCCGCGTTGCCCCAGCATGATCTGATGAAGCTTTTTGACGAGCTCTCGTTCCGCGACAAGTGGAAACGGGTGTCCGAGGGCCTGAAGCAGCCGAAGGAGAGCGGCGAGCACAAATGGGCGAAGTTGCAGATGCTGCGCCTGCTGGCCCCCGCCATGTCGGTGTTCGTGCCGCTTTTGGCGATTGCGCTGATGACCGTGCTTGCCCAGTTTGATCCGGAACCCGCGAAGACCGTGCAGGTAACGGTTATTGAACCGGAGCCGATAGAGGAGCTGGAAAAAATAGTCGAACCTGAGATCGATCCGCCGCAGACGCCGGAACCGACTGAAGTGACGATGGATATCTCTGCCGATATGCCTTCGCTACCTACAGAAACCGTATCGCCGCCTGCCGATGTCGCCAGTGTGCAGCCGGCGGAGTTCGATTCGGTAGCCATTATCAAGAGCCCTGTGCAAATGCGCGGGATGCTTGGCAGCCGCACGCCGGGAGCGCGCGGGGCGGCCCTTGGCAAGTACGGTGGCGGCGGCGCGGGGCAGGTCGCCGTGCTGCGTTCGTTGCGCTGGCTGGCGAAGAACCAGGCCAAGGATGGATCCTGGGGGGCAAGCAAGCCGGCCATGACGGGACTGGCCCTGCTGGCCTATCTGGCGCATGGCGACACCCCGGAGTCGGAGGAGTTCGGTTCCGTGGTCGAATCCGGTATGCGGTACCTGACCGAGGCGCAGCAACCCAGCGGTCGGTTCAAAGGGGCGGATGGACACGACTACACCCATCCGATCGCGACCTACGCGCTGGCTGAGGCGTACGGCATGACCAAGAACCCGACGGTCAAGGAAGCCGCGATCAAGGCGCTTAAGGAGATTGTCAAGGGGCAGAACCCCAGCGGCGGCTTCAATTACAACCTCATTCCCACGACGCGGGATGACACCTCCTATATGGCTTGGTGCGTGCAGGCGCTCAAGGCAGCCAAGATCGCCGGGCTCTCGTATGATGTCGAGGGGCTGGACGCCTGCATGAAGAAGGCGGTGCTCGGCTTCCGCAAGAACTACGGGGAAAAGGATGGCTACGGCGGCTTCGGCTACGTAGGACCGAGTTCCTCGCATGGATTGTCCGGAGCCGGGGCGCTCTGCATGCAGTTCCTGGGCGAAGCCAAGAGCAAGGAGGTTCGCAATACAATCCCGGCGCTACAGCAGAACTTCCCGTTCGACTGGGCGAATCCAAAGGGCGGCTCGCCTATCTACTACTGGTATTATATCACCCAGGCCTACTTCCAGGAGGGCGGGGCCGCGTGGGACGGCTGGAACAAGCAGTTCCAGGCGCCGCTGACGGCGGCGCAGAAGGTGATTGGAAAGGATGCCAGCGGCTACGTGGACCACAAGGGCCAGCCGCAGGAGATCGGTTCCTGGACATCGCCGGCGAAGGGCGAACATACCAGCGGAAATGGCGAGGTTATGGACACCATCCTCTGCACGCTGATGCTGGAGGTTTTCTATCGCTATCTGCCGACGTTCCAGCAGATCCCCGAACAAGAGATCCAGAAGGAAATCGGCACCAAGGATGACATCCAGATCGAGATCGTCGA
>JAIFLS010000091.1 GCA_020048935.1 bacterium
GAAAACACATTTTTGCGCTGTGCGCAATATGTTTGCAGGGATCGTACGTATTTATGCAGACCTTTGTGAGCGGATTGACCTCGTTGACGGCTTAGGTTCGGGCTGCCACACTCTCATCGCCCAAGTATCACGTTGATTCCATTAATGACGGCTGTCACATGCCCTGGCGTCAGCTTGCCCACTCGTTCTGTGAGTTGGTTTCGATCCAAGGCCACGATCAAGGAAACATTCGCGACCGAATCCTTGGGCAGGCCAGTCGCCGCCGACCGTAATAATATGTTGCCGGGGGCGTCAGCCCACTTGGTATTGCTCGTAAGTGGGACGCAGACAACCGTTCCGATACGGCTTCGGTTGATTGCGTCACACTGAATGACAAGGACTGGACGCCTGAAGCCAGCTGATGACCCCGTCGGCTCGTCGAGATCTGCCCAGCACACATCTCCTTGGCTGACTACCATTCGACCCGCCGCAGCGTCTGGCTAGCGGCCCTCCGTGTGAATTGGCCTGCTTCTGGCCCCACCTCACGGATAACTTCGTTCATTGCAGAAGTGATTGTGTCATCTTCGTGCTGCACCACGAAGTCAGCTAGCGCTCGCGCATACAGTTGACTGCGTGAAGTGTGCAGGCGCCGGGCAAGGCGTTCGCCCTGCTTGAATACGTCGTCCGGAATGGATAATGCAGTTTTCATACCATAAGTATTACCGCTTGATCGTGGTGGCGTCAATCCGTTTATTTCACCAAACGACGCCATATTGTTTCCACTGTGGTCATTATTCATTTCTTTCATCACGATGCATTGCCACCGCCCGGCAGGAACGCTACGTGCGCACAACCCGGCGCACCAGGCGATAACCGCGTGCGCCCAGATGCACTCGTCCGAACAGCAGGTGCTGCTCGATCCAGCTCAGCAGCCGGTACTTGAAACGGTCATGCCGGTGCCGGACCGGCGAGACCCCCTCGTATTGCAACTGTTCGCCCCACGAGAAGCGCTTGATCCAGTCCGCCATCACGGCCGGGTGCGTACCCCGGAACCGCGGCACCGAGGCCAGGGAACCGTAATCGAATGCCGCCGGCCCGCCATGCCGCTCCAGCGCGACCTTGCGGCCCTGGTGCGTGGTGTCGAACTCGATCGACTTGGCCTTCATCATCGACGGCGGCCTTACCCAGCCATAATGGTAGATATCGGCATCCACCGTCGCCACACGCAGCTTCCGGTCATCCCGCCGGAACGACTGGGCCGTGCGGAACGACTCCACGCCGATACCGTTGCGTACCATGCGGATCTCGCGCGGATACCAGGCATGGTTGCGATGGACATGGCCGTAATCCCCCCAGAAATGCAGGTAGCGGAAAAGCAGGCCTTCCACGCCGGAATCGCCCTGCAACTGCTCGCACCGCGCTCGGATGGCCGGCAGATCCTTCTCGTGCACGACCTCGTCGGACTGCAGATAGAAGCACCAGTCGCCCGTGCATTCGCGCAGCGCGATATTGGTCTGCTGGCTATGGATCCAGCCCCTCAGCCGTTCGCGATCCGTCCACTCCGTGTCGATGATGCGAATACGGGGATCGCCGATGGCGGAGATCACCTCCCTGGTCCGGTCATCCGCATCCCCGCGCCCGAGCGCCACGATGAACTCATCGCAGATCGGCAGCACGGAGCGTATCGACTCCGCCACCGGATAGTACAACTTGTCACCATTGCGGCAGAATGAGAACCCGCTGATCTTCATATCACAGCCCCTGATGTACTGCCGCCCACCGGCCTCGTGCCGGTGGAGGCCGACGTTGCGGGTGAGCTGCGTCCGCCCCCCCACTCAACTTCCTTCACCACCGGCACAAGGCCGGTGGGATTCGAGAATACCAGCAGTGGTCGTGAATATAAAACAAAAAGAACTTGAACTTGGAAGGCGCGTATTATACCGTTCCGACCGTTACCGCGCGACTGCTCGGGTGGTGAAATGGCAGACACGTCAGCTTGAGGTGCTGATGGGCGCAAGCCCTTGGAGGTTCGAGTCCTCTCCCGAGCACCATCCAAACCACTTCCTGTCAAGCCATCACATCCGACGCGCCAGCTTCCTTTCCTGCACCCAGCAGTAGAGGACGGCCGCCACAAACATCACGAAGACTTCGGCCAGCATCCCGCCGAAGGACGGCAGCGACATGGGGAGCATGATATCACTGCCGCGGCCTGTGGAGGTGAGCACAGGCAGCAGGGCCAGAACCGTGGTGGCCGTCGTCATCAGGCAGGCGCGTACACGGCGCTTGCCGGCATAGATGGTCGCCTCCCGGATCTCCGCGATGGTGGATGGCTTGACCTCCGCAAAGCGCTGATCCAGGTAGGTGCATACCAGCACGCCATCGTCCGAAGCGATGCCGAATAGCGCCAGGAATCCGACCCATATCGCGATACTCATGTTCACCGTATGAATCTGGAAAAGTTCACGCAGGTCCACGCCCAGGATCCGCACATCCAGGAACCAGCCTTGTCCGTAGAGCCAGATCAGCGTCAATCCGCCTCCCCAGCAGACGAAAATCGTGCAGAATACGATCGATGTCGTGATCACGGAACGGAACTGGAAGTAGATCAGCATGAAGATGACGAAGAAGGTCAATGGCAGGATAACCGCCAGGGTCTTCTGGGCATGGATCTGGTTCTCGTAGTTCCCGGCAAACCGGTAGGTGACCCCAGGCGGCAGGTTCAGCTCACCCGTGGCCTGCTTCGAATCCAGGTAGCGCTGGCACGCTTCGACCACATCGACCTCGGCAAAGCCGGGTTTCTTGTCGAACAGTACATAGCCGATCAGGAAGGTGTCTTCGCTCTTGACGGCTTCCGGCCCGCGCACATAACGAATGTCGGCCAACTGCGTGAGGGGTATCTGGGCGCCGTCCATGGCGGGAACCAGCACCCGCTCCAGCATTTCCATATTGTCGCGTAGTTCACGCGGATAGCGCACGCGGACGGGGAAGCGCTTGCGGCCCTCCACCGTGGTGGTGAGGCGGACGCCGCCCACTGCCACCTCGATCACATCCTGTACATCCTCAATCTGCATGCCGTAACGGGCGATGGCTTCGCGATCGATGTCAATCTCCAGATAGGGCTTGCCGATGATCCGGTCGGCGATTACGGCGGCCGGTTCCACCTGCGGCACTTCCTTGAGGAAGCGCTCGATCTCCATGCCGCCCCGTTCGACGCTCTCCAGATCCGGTCCTTTGACCTTCACGCCCATGGGTGCGCGCATCCCGCTCTGCAGCATGACGATCCGCGCCGCAATCGGCTGAAGCCTGGGCGCTGTCGTGGCCCCGGGAACCTGGGCGGCGTCTACAATCTCTTTCCAGATGTCATCGGGCGTGTGGATATGATCGCGCCATTGCCGGAACGGCCGCCCCTGCGGGTCCGCAATCAGTTCCCCGTTCTCGCGAACGAAATCCTTTCGTTTCTTGTCGTAGCGGAACGAAACCCGGTGGCCATCCTTGTCGGCAATGTATTCGGGTTTATACGTGATGACGGTCTCGATCATATTGACCGGGGCCGGGTCCAGCGCGGTGTCGGCGCGGCCGATCTTTCCGACCACGGTATCGACTTCCGGGATCGCCCGGATGGCCATATCCTGCTTCTGGATAATATCCAGAGCCTCGCCGATGGAGGCGTGGGGCATCGTGGTTGGCATATACAGAAACGACCCCTCATCAAGCGGCGGCATGAACTCCTTGCCAAGGCCAGGGAACCGGTGCGCCATGGCCGACCAGAAACCGGTCCGCTGCACGGTTTCCGTCTTGATGCCAACCGTCTCCGCAACCCTCGGCACAAAACCGAACAGGGTCCCAAATCCCAACCAACCCATGTATCCAAAGAGGACAATCAGGCCGGGTATGGCCAGGAATACAAGTTTGTGCGCCAGGAAGAAGCGCATAATGCGCTCGTAGAAGCGTTCGACGGCAAAGTAAAAGCCCTGAAAACCTCCGATGAGAATGGCTACCAAGAGGAGATTCCGCCAGAACCCTTTCTCGACACCGAGGGGCATCCAGTGCGAGGTGAGCACCACGCCCACAAACAGGACGACCATCGCATTGGCGATCCAGGGTATGGCTCGTCGAACGGCCGCCGACACCTTTTCCTCGATCGCCCAGTAAACGCCAGACAGCACCAGCACCACGCCACCCGCCCACCAATGAAACTGCAGCGCCAGCCATATCCCCAGCCCCGCCACGCCCACGGCGAGCACTCGCTTCCAGATGCGCGACCGAATGCGTCCGGTGAACAGGATGTGTGCCGCGGCAGGAATCACCGTGAGCGCCACAATCACGGAACCGAGAAGACAGAAGGTCTTGGTGAACGCCAGCGGCGTGAAGAGTTTTCCCTCCGGCCCCGTCATGAGGAAAACGGGAAGAAATCCCACCACGGTGGTGGCGATGGCGGTGAAGATCGCGCTGCCCACTTCGCTGGTCGCGCGGTAGATCACCTCAAGACGGGACTCGGAAACCTCCGCACGATCCAAATGATGACGGATATTATCGGTGATCACAATCCCCATGTCCACGATGGTGCCGATGGCAATCGCGATCCCCGAGAGCGAGACAATGTTGGCATCCACGCCGAATATCTTCATAGCGATGAACGAAATCAGCACGGACAACGGCATGACAGCGCTGATCAGGATGGCACTGCGCAAATGCGTGGCCATGATGATGATGACGATCGTGGTGATCAACACTTGCTCGAACAGCGCACTGTTGAGCGTACCGAGGGTCTCATAAATCAAGCCCGACCGATCATAGAAGGGTACAACCGTCACCTGACTGGTGGTGACGCCGCCGGGCCACTGTGCGCGCGGCGCGGCCTTCAGCCATTTCCGCCAGCCCTCCTGGTTGATTTCCGCACCGGCATAGGCATCGAACCCTTGCGCACGGCTGAATGCCTCCAATTCGGCGCGCCCGGTCTGGTCATAATCCACGACGACCTTCACGGGAAGCGCGGGGGCGATCTCGGCGATCTTGGCCTTGACGTTCTTAATCGCCTCCAGAGGGTTGTACCCGTGCCGGACGACGACGACCCCGCCCACGGCCTCTGCGCCCTCCTTGTCCAGCGCCCCTTCGCGCATGGCGGGACCCAGCACGACCCTGGCGACGTTCTTCACGTAGATCGGCACGTTCTCGTTGACCTTGACGACGGTGTTCTCAACATCCTTGACGTTCCGGATGAATCCGCGCGCTCGAATCAGGTACTCCACGCGGTTTAGCTCAATCTGCCGGGCACCCACGTCGAGATTCGACATTCGCACGGCCCGGAAAACATCTTCCAGCGTCACGCGATGCGCCCGCATCGCATCGGGGTCCACGTCAATCTGGTACTCCTGCACGAAACCGCC
>JAIFLS010000218.1 GCA_020048935.1 bacterium
TTCCGGAAACCGCGCGCAAGGTAGTAGTCAGCCGCCTGTGAGCCCACGGCCTGCCAGTCCACGTCGACCCCGCAGGCAGATGTTTCCTGAGGGGTGCGGTGAACCTGTACGCTGTATGGGATCGCGCTCAATAATGCCTGCAGGTTCCGCGTCTCATCGTGGTGCGGATCGTAGATGAGTCCATCAACCGTTACCCCGTGCGGGATTTCCCAGTGCCATGAACGGAGGTCCACTATTTCCCAATCTCTTTGTTGTGCCCACTGGACGACGCCACTGGCGATCGCGGCGGCAGCCCGCGTCATGGACCAGCCCGTGTTGCCGAGGGCGATTGCGACGACCGTTTTTTTCATCTCTTCACGTCCCTTGTCTTGTGGCCATATGCGAGTCCTCTGTTATGCGTGGCTTGAAAACGTAACAAAAAAAGCATGATTACGCAATTGTTTGTTTATGCCAGACGGGGTACTATATTACAAGAACATAGGGATTGTCTCTTATGCCGACTCAGGGGCACGGGGAACAGTGCCGAGAAACGAAAGGAAAAAACGATGAATGCCAAGTTGTCGTCTTGTGTCTTCCTGGTTGCGGTGTTGTTCGGATCTTCTAACACCCACGCGGCCACGCTGTACTTTGACGGCGGTGCCGCGGACATTCTCACAGACGGCAACGGTGCCAGCACTAGCGGCGTCGGCACCTGGAATACCACGCTTCTGAACTGGGACGCAGGTGTCGTTCCCCACGTCGCATGGAACAATGCTGACGATGCGGTCATAGCCGGCACCGCCACCATTTCCATCGGCGTACCCGTCACGGCCAATACGCTGACATTCACGTCCGGTGCAGTAGCAGCCCGCACCATTAGTGGCTCGGAAATCACCATCAACAACGGCATGTCCCTGTACAATCTCTCCGGCCTCACCTGGAGCGCTCCGATTAAACTTGGCGGCAATCAGACCTGGACCCATAGCCAAATAGGCAACAGCACAGCTAAAGGTATGACCGGCGGAACGGCTCTCAATGGCTACACGCTGACCTGGGACAGTAACGCTATACAGAGTAATAATTCCATAAACCATAGTAATATCTCCGGTACCGGCAGTATCATCAAAAATGGAACCGGATGGATTCGCACCTCCGGCACCTACATCGGGAGCACCACCGTCAACAATGGCACTCTCTCGGCTGCTGCGCTTGGCAACGTCAACAACCAGCTCACCGTCAACGGCGGCACTTTGAACATAGGCGGTGGCAGCCCGACGGTCGGCAACCTCGACGGTACCGGCGGTGTCATCACCGGCTCATCCGGCACCCGCACCCTGACCATCGGTAGCGGCGACAACGGCGGCGGCAACTTCCAGGGCGTGATTGAGAACGGCTCCGGCGGCACCACCGCCCTCACCAAGATCGGCACCGGCACCATCACCCTCAGCGGCGCCAACACCTACACCGGCGCGACGACCATCAATGGAGGAACCCTGGTGGTCACCGGCACCATCGTCAGCAACGTGACGGTAGCGGCGGCGGGGAGCCTGTCGCCCGTGGCGGGTGGGGCTGGCACGCTGACCATCGGTGGTAATCTGGATATATCGGCGATGGCCGGCGGCACAGGTAAGCTCAAGTTCGAGCTTGGAGCGCCGGGCGCAAGTGATCAGATTGCCGTGAGCGGTACGTTGACGATTGGTACCGGTGTGTTGGGGCTCAGTGATTTCGATTTCACCAACCTTGGTGGCATGGCGGCGGGTACGTACACGCTGATTACCAGCGGCGGAATTACCGGCACTCTTAACAGCAGCGACCTTAGCGGCAGCATCAGTGGGCAGGCTGCAAATCTACAAATCAACGTCAACAGCATCGAGTTGGTCGTTATACCCAGCGGTATGGTGTTCATTCTCCAGTGATACCGAGGGAGGCCATCATGCGCTTATACCAGGCAATCGGGTGCGCGGCAGCGGGGGGGGGGCTGGTGCTTTCCGGGGCAATGGCGGCGACGGTGCCGGTGTCGCAATCGTTCGAGTCATTCGCTGACGGCTATTCGATCGCCGACGAAACGGATTGGTCGGGCGAGGCGGATGCGGGACTGGTCTCAACCAATGCGGGCGTGATCGCGGCCCTGGCGACCTACATCAACACAGGCAATTTGTTCCCGTTGCCGTCGGCCACGCACGCGAAGGTTCTGGCGCTTTCGGATGTGGTAACCAACACGGCCGCGAGCGTTACCGGTGGCGTGGTGGTGGCCGAATGGCTGCTGTTGCCGAGTCAGCGCGCTGCCGCCCCCTCAGGCCGCGACAGCCATCAAATGGCGTTCTATGTCAGCACCAACAGCGAGCTGGTGATCTGGCACCGCGACCCCACCGTGCCAACCAACCAGTGGCTGACGCTTTCGGGCAACCCGTCCATCGGCACCAGCGACTGGGTGCGAGTGACGATCCATCAGGATTACGCGACCGACCGCTACCAGATCGCGATCAACGGGACGGCCTACACGAATGCGCTGGGGGAAACGCGGGCGGGCAGCACCCCCGGCTCCTGGTTCCACATGGTCCAGACCAATGGTTTTCTTACTGCCTTCAGTACGTTGGGTGGGAAATTGACGCATGTGGATGATCTGGTCTTCACCAATCGCAGCGTGGCCTACAGCGGCACCGCCTTTGCCGAGGCGGCGGCCAATGACGGTAGCATTGCGACCACCCGCGCGATCACGCTTTCCGGAGACACCTTCGTCAACACGACCTACAGTGCCGGCACACACTTCAGCACGTCCGGCGTGCCCGCCGGGCTGAGCGTGGCGCTGACCTATGTCAGCCCGACGCAGGTTGCGGTCTCCTTGACCGGCAACGCGAGCCCGCATGACGCCGCCGCCAGCACCAGTGCAATGGCCCTGACGCTGGCAGACGACATCTTCACACTGGGGAACGCATCTGACGTGAGCGGTTATGCCCGCAGCGGCTTGTCGGTCAGCCTTGACGATCCGCCGGTGCTGTCCTATGACCCCGTCACGTTCGTGGAGGCGGTAGCCAACGACGGTTCGATCGGCAATACCGTGACGGTCACACTGGCCGGCGACACCTTCACCAACATCGCCACCCTGGTAGCCGGTACGCACTATACGACATCCGGCGTTCCCGCCGGACTGGGTGTCTCGGTGGTGCGCAACGATGCCACCAACCTGACGGTATCGCTGACCGGCAATGCCACGGCGCACGGCGATGCGGCCGATACCAGCATGACGCTGATGTTTCTGGATGCCGCGTTCGACAATGTCGCGGCGGCCGGTATTACAGACAGCGCGCAGAGCCTGGATATCACCTTTGCGGACAGCGCGGCGCTGGTTTACTCCACGACGACCTATGGTGAAACGGCCGCCAACGATGGGTCCATCAGCGGCGGTACCATCGGCGTGGTGGCGGAGACCTTCACCGGCGCGATCGGCACTAACTACGTGCTGGGTGGCCTGGTGCAGGTACCCAACCTGCCGTCCGGACTCAGTGTCGCGATTATCAAGGATAGCGACCTCCAGGTGACGGTCACCTTCGACGGGACGGCTGACGCGCATGCGAATGCCAACGGTATAAGTAATCTGGAAATCACATTCCTGAACGGAGCTTTCAGTGCCGGGAATGCGGCGGCAGTCGCGAACGCCTCCCGCTCCGATCTGGTGATCGACTTCAACGATCCGCCGGTGGTGAGCTATAGCGGCACGACCTTTGCCGAGGCCTCCAACAATAACGGCACGATCGCCAACTCCCTGACGGCTACCCTGGCTGGGACGACGCTGGCCAAGAGCGGGACGCTGGTTCTGACGACGGACTACACCATCAGCGGCACGGTACCCAGCGGACTGGCGGTAAGCATCACCAGCGACGGCAGCAGTGGATTGACACTCAACCTGACGTCGGCAGCCTCGCCGCACTCGTCAGGGGAAAACAACTCCTTTGTGGTTTCCTTTACCGATGCGCTGTTCAACACCGTGGCGGCGGCCAACATCACGGGAGCGAGCGAGACGTTCAACGTGAGCTTCGCCAACCAGCCCGTGATCAGCTACAGCGGCACGGTCTTCAGCGAACTGAGCGACGGGCTGATCGACAACACCACGCCGATCCAAATTACGATCAGCGGTGACACATTCACCGGGGCCAACGGCAGCGATTTCGTGGCCGCGGGCAAGGCAACATCCCCGAATATCCCGGCGGGGCTGACGCTGGTGCTGACGAAAAACAGTAACACGAAGCTGCTGGCCACGCTTACGGGGACCGCGGATGCACATGCGAGCGGGGATAGCATCACTGGCCTGGCGATCACCTTCCTTGACGCGGCCATCACGGCCGCCGATGCCAACCAGGTGACCGGCTACAGCCGCGGCGATCTGTCTGTCACGTTCAACGACAGCACGGTGCTGATCAACCCAGTGCCCTACCGCGAGTCGTTCGAGGACTATGCCGACGGCTATCCGCTCGGTCCGGACCATGGCTGGCAGCCAGCGGGGGGCAATGCGGTGACCACCGAGACAGCAATCGCCAGCGCTCTCACGGGCAGCTTCAGCACGTTCCCGCTGACGACAAACCACACGCAGGTCCTGCGTATGACGCGGGAGACCACGGCCGAGATCAAGAGTGGCTCGGGTGGCACCGTCTACACGGATGTCATGCTTTATGTGACGGCACGCGAGGAACCCCCGTCGGGCGGCGAAAACTACCAGTTCGCGATGTTCGTGGATAACAACCGGGTCCTGAACCTGTGGCATCGCGATACCAGCGAGGGTACCCCGTCCAATACGTGGGAGACGCTAAGCGGCGTGACCCTGAGTACGAACACATGGCATCGCGTTACCGTGGAAAAGGATTATGCCGCCGGGAAGTACCGGCTGTATCTCGATGGCGATGTGAATGCGGTCAGTAATCCCACGATCAGCGGCACGTGGTTCAACATGGTGGCTACAGGCAACAAATTCCTCTCTCGCGCCCTTGTGCTGGGGGCATCGGCCAACATGCCCACCTACTTCGACGACCTCGTGGTCGATACCGAGCGCCCCGGCTTCATCCCGCCGCCCGGATCCCTATTCCGCTTCCGGTAAGGGGGATGATTCTGTAGTCGCGCCACGGAGGGGCGCCTTGCGGGCTGCACGGGGCAGGGGAGCTTATGCTCGGGAACGTCGGCCTTCGTCCGACTATCTACAGGGGGCGGAGCTGCGGTTGGTGTGGCTTGGGAATGCAATGGCCCTGAAGACGAGGGAAAAGATTACGGTAAAGACAAAGGAGACTCAGCCATGCCTTGTTAAATGTGATTACGTTGTCCCGGACATCGATTGTGTCACGATATCAATATCGCGCGTGGTTATCCAAGGCAAACGCAATCTAACTTCCTGCTGGCAATCTAACTTCCTGCTGTGATCCTGGCGGCCGAGGCTAAGTAGCACGTTTCACGAATGGTAGTGAAAGAGAGGGCCGGACCACTTCCTAGCCCTGATATGGCTTGATAATGCAATGAAATCGGCTCGAATTTGCCATTGTCGATCCGCGTTGTGTAACCCTATAGTCTTACCTGCGTCATACGTTGTAAATAAAGGAGAAGGAAGATGAAGTCTATGCCGTTGTTTATATCACTGCTGTGTGGGGGTGTACTGTTATCAAGTTCCGTACTCGCGAAGGAAACCAAGCCCGAGGCACTTCCGGAGCTTACTGAAAGAGGGAAGACGCTTGAGGCCGCATTCGCCAACCAAGCGCAATCGCTGAAGGCGGACATTGAGAAGCAGCTGCCGGCGATTGATCAGGCCAAGGTCGCGGAATGGACGGCTGCCATCCAAGCCGAGGAGGGGCCTGCCAATGAGGTCGCTGTAACGGCTAAAGCCGTTGCGCAATTGCAGAAGGCAGAGATCACGGTCAAACAGCTGGAAGAGAGTGCGAAAAAGGCTCCCAAAACATTTGCAGAAGCAAAGGAAGAATTGGCGGAGATTTTGGCAAAGGGGGAAAGTGATCCGGAGCTGGAGAAATTGCTGGCATCTGAGGACACGTTCCTGGCTCAAATAAAGAAGGAGCAGGATCAGCTGCGCGTTAAAATAGAAATGGCCGCGGCTGCGGCAAAGGACGCGCAAGCGGCGCTTCCTGAGGCCATCAAGGCTGCTGAAGCAGCGAAGCAGGCCCATGAAAAGGCTATGGCAACCACGTGGAAAGCGATGGAAGCACTTGGAATGACTGCAATCCTGAGCAGCGACCCGCTGGACGGCAAGCTGGCGCAGTATATGGTCATCAAAACCGCAACCCCGCGCGGCCTGGCAGAATTCTCCGAGAAAAGCCCGGAGAATGAGAATCTGATCAAGCAGCTTCTTGCTGACAAAGACCTGATGGTTCAGATGCTGGTTGCTGACGGCCCGACAGCTGGAAAATATGGCGAGGCGATGAAGATCTACAC
>JAIFLS010000064.1 GCA_020048935.1 bacterium
TGCCCGGCGCTATTACGAGCCATACTTGGACGACAGCCGCCCGATCACCTTGGTCGGCGTCGAATTCTCTGGCGCCGCCCGCAACCTGGGCGAACACCGGATCGAAGCGGTTGACGGCGGTGCGGATCACGAGCCTGCCGGGATCCGTGAAACCGGCGTGCCCTACGCCACGGAGGCGGAAGCCCGCGGCGCCGAGCGCGAACGGCAGGCCATCGCCCGCCGCCTGAAGGAAAAAGGCATAGACCCCGCCATCATCGCCGAGGTCACCGGCCTCAAGACGGGCCAGTCGCGCTAACCGGCAAAGACGTCGGCCAACCAAAACCATGAGAAGGTATTTTGTTGCTGTGCTCGTCATGCTGCTTCCCGCCTCGATCGGGTTCTGCACACCGCTGGCGGGGGTGGATACTCCGGCCGATTTCGGTGCCTTGGTGCGTGCGTTCAGTGAGAATCGTTATGCCATGGCGAAGGAGTTGTCAGCGCGGCTGAGTCTGCCCCTGCCGCCACAGGCGGACGCCTTCTTCCGCGTCGCGGCCACCGGGCCGTGGGAGGCGGTTTCCAACAGCTTCGAGCAGGTCAAGCAGCAGACAGAATACGGGACGGCTATCACCGGGTTGCAGAACGAACTATGGGCGCCGGCTCACGAAGCGATGGGCGCATGGGAAGTCTGGATCGGGTGGAAGCAGGATTCGTCTCTGCTGGCTCTGTTTCATGAGCCTGTCCTTGCCTCCATGCCCAAGGGCAGCATCTACTTCGGCGGGACCGACTACGGACGGTTTGTCATTACCGCCGTGAATGCGGTGCAGGATCCGCCGCCGGTCTTCTGCATCACGCAGAACGCCTTGGCGGACTACACCTACGCCGCGCATCTTAATGCCGTCTATGGCGACAAAATCTGGATGCCGAAGGGGACCGATTCGGCCCGGGCGTTCCAGCGCTACTTCGAGGAAGTCAGCACTGGCAAGCGGCCCGAAAATGCACACATCCAGAAAGAGAACGGGCGAGTGACGATAACCGGGGTCCTCGGTGTGATGGAGCTAAACGGTATTCTCAGTGAGATGATTTTCGAGCACAACAAGGACGCGCATGAATTCTTTGTCGAGGAAAGTTACGTGATTTCCTGGATGTACCCCTACCTTGAACCGCATGGCCTGATCTTGAAGCTCAATCGTCAGCCAATTGAAAATCTTTCTGACGAGAGCGTTGCCCGTGACCGCGAGTTCTGGGACCGGCATGAGAAGTTGATTGAGAGCCAGGCGGGGTTCGCCGGCAACGTCGAGGCACGCAAGGCCTATTCCAAGTTACGCAGCGCCATTGCCGGGATATACGCTTACCGCAAGCTGTATGATGACGGCGAGGCGGCGTTCCAGCAAGCAATCAGGCTGCTCCCCGCCTCCCCGGAGGCGAGTTTTCGGCTGGCGAAAATGTATGAAGAGCAGGGAAAATTGCCGGAAGCGATACGCACGATGACCGCGTATCTTGAGTGCGCACTGCCGGATTCACGAAAAAGCGCATTGGAGTATATCAAGAAACTGGAAGTCCGGGCACAGGGCAGCGCTGGGCGGACGCGGGCTGTCACTGGCGAATCAAGCGGATACCGTGCGTCCGAGGATGCGGAGGCACCGGAGATCCCGCTCTTGTTTTCAAATCGGTTAAGCAAGCATGCACGCGAGATGGCATTGCTCCGCTATGATGGCGAGCACACGCAGGAGGCGGTGCTTCGTGCCCTGCGCTGGCTGGCCGTCAACCAGCATCCGGACGGCTCTTGGGGGAGTACCAAGCCGGCGATGACGGCGCTGGCCTTGCTGGCCTACCTGGCCCACGGCGAAACGTCACGATCAGAGGAGTTTGGCCCGGTTGTCGAAAAGGCGTTGAGCTTCCTGCTGGATGCACAGGAGCCAGACGGGCATTTCAAGGGGCGGGACGGTCATGATTATACGCATCCGATTGTCACGTATGCCTTGTGCGAGGCCTATAGCATGACCCGCAATCCCACGATCAAGGATGCCGCCGTCAAGGCACTGGACGTTGTGGTCAGGGGGCAGAATCCGAGCGGTGGATTCAATTACAACCTGAAACCATCAACACGCAACGATACCTCGTACATGGCCTGGTGTGCCCAGGCGCTCAAGGCGGGCGAGGTCGCCGGGCTTGGAGCGGTTGTGGACGGCTTGGGAAACGTGTTGAAGAAGGCGGTACTTGGATTCCGCGCGAATTACGGTGAGCGTGATGGCGTGGGCGGCTTTGGCTATACAGGGCCCAGTTCCGCACATGGTTTGTCGGGGGCTGGGGCGTTTGCCATGCAGCTATTGGGCGAAGGCAAGAGCAAGGAGGTCCGCAATACCATCCCGGCTCTGCAGCAGAAATTCCCGTTCGACTGGGAGAATCCAAAGGGCGGTTCGCCTCTTTATTACTGGAGTTACATCACCCAGGCCTCCTTCCACCATGGCGGTAGAGGATGGCTCGATTGGAACGGGAAATTCTCGCGCGGTCTGGTGGCCGCGCAGAAGGTCATCGGCAGGGATCGTAGCCGCTATGTCGATCAGTCGAGCCAGCCGCAGGAGATCGGGTCTTGGACATCTCCGTCCCGGGACCACACCGGTGGGAATGGCGAAGTGATGGAAACCATTCTCTGTACCCTGATGCTGGAAGTCTACTACCGGCACCTTCCGCTTGTTCAATAGTACCGCTTATCAATAACCTAAAAAAGGGAGACAAAATGAAGGCAACACCACGACCCAAGGGACCCTGGATTCACCGCTTCTCGATCCGCCTGTTCACGGTGGTTCTCGCGGTGCTTTTCTATTGGGCTCTCGGCTTCCTGGTCGAGGATATCGAGTCGATCAAGGGGCCCCAGTATGACGAGATCGAGAAGAATCACGTCGATCAGGCGCTTGTTGAACAGGATCTGAAGCTCGCGACGGACATCACGGACGTGGACATCGCCATTTCCAGCAAGCGTGATGAGATGCGGATCGTGAGCGACAGCTCCCAGAATCTCCAGAATACCATCAATCAACTGATCGAGCTCCAGAAGCTCGCGATCCAGAAATCGGCATCCCTGCCGGAAACGGAACAGGCGAACCTCTCAGAAAGCCTGGCCCGTTTTCTCGATAGCCAGAAGCAATATCAAACGTACAACGCCGGGCTTTCGGAACTCACGGACCGGAAACGCCGGTACGAGGCCGAGAAGATCAGGGTAGAGAAGCAGATTGAACATCAGCGTGAACCTGCAAGGAGGGAATTCCAACGCCTCCGGGAAAAACATGAAATGCTCCTTGCCGTGCTCCAGCTCCTGATTCTGATTCCCCTCTTGGCTGCCGGCGCCTTCCTGATTGCAAGGAAACGGGCCAGTATCTACTTCCCTCTCTTCCTGGGATACGGAGCCGCGGTGCTGCTGAAGGTTTCCCTCGTCATCCACGAGTACTTCCCCTCGCGGTATTTCAAGTACGTGCTCGTGATCGGTCTCCTTGTCGCCGTCGTCAAGCTGCTGGTCTACTTCATCCGCGTTGTCGCGTTCCCGAAGGCGCAATGGTTGACCCGGCAGTATCGCGAGGCATACGAGCGGTTCCTTTGTCCGGTCTGCGAGTATCCGATCCGTACAGGACCGCGCAAGTTCCTGTTCTGGACCCGGCGGACGGTCAACAAGATCGTGCTTCCGAATGCGGCATCGGAAGAAACCCCTTACTCATGCCCGGCATGCGGGACCACCCTGTTCGAGGCCTGTCCGGGCTGCCATGGTATCCGGCACGCCCTGCTTCCCCACTGCGAGCATTGCAATGCCGAGAAGGAGATAACGGATTGCCAGAAATGATGCGTTTGCCCTGTCTTTACACTTGCTTGCATTCCGTCGTTTTGCGACAATAGGACACATAGACGGTTGCAGATTATCGGACTGTAGACACGGAAAAGCTTAGCAAGTTCGTAGAAGCGACGTGAATTTGGCGGATGGAAGCCAAACTATAGAGGTGGTTAGTATGAACTCCGGTTACGCATTATTCCGGCTGGCTGTGATCGTTTCGCTCTCATTGTTTGCGGCGGACAGGCTTCTGGCAACTGACTTGACCTGGGATGCAACCCCAGGCGATGCCATCAACGATGGCAGCGGCATATGGCTTGATCCGGGGCAATGGAATGACGGTTCCCCGAATGCCAGTTGGAGCAATTCCACACCGGACAATGCCATTATCGGGGTCGGCGGCACGGCGGGAGTGATTACGCTTGGTGCTGTTACAGCCGGGAGCGTGACGGTCACCAATTTTACCGGAACCTATGTCCTCACCAATGGCAATCTTACCGTCAATGACACGATAACCATTGCCACCAATGCCGGCCCGGTCTCCCTGTATACCCCTGTCAGCGGGGCGGCTGGCATTACCAAGGCCAACACCGGCACGCTGCTTCTGGCAGGCACCAACTCCTTCACAGGTAACATAACCATCAACGCCGGCACGCTGCAGATTGGCATTAATGGCACGAGCGCCACTCTCGGCGGCGGCATTTACGCCGGAAATATCATTAATAACGGCACGCTCGACATCCAGACAGCCGCCAGCATAACCCTGAGTGGCGTCATCAGCGGTAGCGGACCTCTCAAAAAATACACCAGTGGAAACCTCACCCTTTCTGGAGCCAACACCTTCAGGGGCAAGGTGACCCACGGATCTCTCTCTAATCCGGGTGGCGCTGGCATTCTCACGGTGTCATCGTTTAACAGCGTCAATGGCGGCACACCCTTGCTGCCCAGCAGTTCCCTCGGGGCACCGACTAACGTAGCGAATGGCACGATCGACCTTGGGACCGGTAATAGCTCACCAAATCCTACGCTTAGGTACATCGGCGGAGGCGAAACCACCGACCGCGTTATCAATCTCACGTTCAACGGTGGTGCCAGCCGAACCCTTGATGCGTCTGGAAGCGGCCTGCTCAAGTTCACCAGTCCATTTACTGGAAGTGGTGCTTCAACCCCCAGTGGCGCTCTGATTCTGACCGGGACCGGCTCTGGCGAAATTGAAGCGAACATTCCCGAATTCTATGTCGGCAGTAAGCTTACCAAGAACGGGGCGGGCACCTGGACCTTGGGCGGAAAAATCAACAACACGGGAATCCTTACGGTCAGTGCGGGCACGCTCAATCTCGACGCGACCAACGCGACCGGGGTTAGCTCGAACACGATTGCCGTTAGCGGCGGCACGCTTAATCTCAACGCCACGAACGCCATCAGCACAAGGCCTGTGACAATCAGTGGCACCGGCAGGGTGAACGCCAATGCGCCTTTCGCGCTGGGAAGCTGTGCCATCACGGTCACGAACAGTGCCACGCTGGCGCTTACGGTTGACCTCGGCCTGATGAGCACGAACCGCCTGACGATTAGCGGCACGGGCAAAGTACAGCTTGATGCCGGCGTCAGGTCGACCGTCGGATCCCTGTTCTTCGGCACGAACAGCATGGCCGTTGGGGTCTGGGGCTCAACCAACAGCACGGCTGGGTCCACGAGCACGAATTTCACCGGCACGGGAAAACTGTTTGTCGGGGTCGAGATCCCGGGCGGTGGAACCACTGTTTGTCGGGGTCGAGATCCCGGGCGGTGGAACCGTTGTTATTGTCAAGTAGGGCCGGTCGTTTGTTTCAGGTACAGCAAAAGGCGATTGTGGAGAAGGCTTATTAATGAGGAGGTACGTTATGAGCATTCAGAGAAAGCCGAATCAACTGATCGCCATTATCAACCCGCTGGCGAAATCCGCGACCTCTTTACCCACGCTGCTGGTGGTGGGTCTGCTAACCGCGGCGCAGGCGGCAACGCTTGCGTGGGATGCCAACGGTACGACCGTCGCCCAGACTGACGGTGCGGCGGCCTGGCTCGCCGCCGACCTGTGGTGGACCG
>JAIFLS010000053.1 GCA_020048935.1 bacterium
CGCGGTTCCAGCCACGACACCCGCCGCGCACATGGCGGCCAGTATTCTGCTTTGTACCTTCATTGGATTAGCTCCTGTTATTCTTCGTTTATTTCTTCGTTGCTATCTTCGTCGTTATGTTCATGCTTATTGCTTGACTCTATGTCTGGTTGTATCCTGCGTTTTGCGCGGGGGTTGGTTTAAGTGGCAGCGAGCCGGTGTTCCGGTCCGTTGCTCACGGGTGTTCAGCCTGTCTGACGCCCTTTCCTTCCCGTGCGGTGTCGATCATGCGCGTGTGCCTCCTTCCTATTGCGTTTTGTCTTTCCTCTTGACTTAAAGCGTGCCATGTGGCGCTGACGGCGTTTACCGATACTGTGTTCGTGCGAAGATCCCCGCCTTGCGGTGATGGCTTCGATGCGGGCCCCGTCATTCGTTTCCATGGAACGCACTTAAAACGGTGCCCACTCTGGACCCTGTCTGTACAGATGGTGTTAGTAAATCCGTAGATTATCATCAGAAAGAGCGGGTTTTTCGAACTCGTTTGCATAGCCGGTTGTCACAGATATCTGTTCAAGCACTGACCACTATGGAGAGGGTCTGTGAAGAATATGTTAGCAATCGCGTAAAATTCGGTCAGAAACCCGGATGGCCTTTCTTACCTTATCCAATTGGAATCCTGATGCAATTCTAACCATTGCCGATGCATGATGCGAGGATGATAACGATCAGTAGGAACAGGTGGGTATGCGCGTTGCTGGCGGTCGCGGTGCTGCTGGTCTACGCGAACAGTTTCCGCGGAGCCTTCGTGTTCGATGATGAGGAGGCCATTCACCGGAATCCGTACGTGACGAATCCGGGCACGCTGGAATGGCTCTGGCGCACGCCGCCCGCCAGCACGCTCGGGTGCCGTCCCGCAGCGCAATGGACATTCGCACTCAATTACGCGACTGGCGGGATGGCTGTTGCCGGCTATCACGCGGTCAATGTCGCGATCCACCTCGGTGCCGCCGTCACCCTGTTCCTGCTGCTGCGGCTGATCCTGGCGGAGACGCGCTGGGGGCGGGGTGATCCGGAAGGCGCGTGGATGAGCGCCGTGCTGGCGGCTCTGTGGTGGGCGGTCCACCCCTTGCAGACCCAGGCGGTGACGTATATCTGCCAGCGCCAGGAGTCACAGGCCTCGCTCCTCTACCTGCTGGCGATGCTCGCGGTCTTCAGGCGTAACCAGGCTCCGTCGCCGCGATGGGCCATTCTGGCGGTGGTGTGCTGCTGGCTGGGCCTGGCAACCAAGGAGATCGCGCTCTCGATCCCGCTGGCCGCGATCGCGCTGACGTGGCTGCAGAACGGGAAGGGGGCCACGTTCACAAGAGCCAATCTGCGCTTCTTCGCGAGCCTGGGTGCAGGCTGGCTGCTTTCCGCCGTGCTGATGCTCGGCGGGGAGGCCTCCATGGATGAGGCGGTGGGGCGCAGTCCGCACTCCCCGCTGGGCTACTTGCTCTCGCAGGCCGAGATCATCCCGCATTATCTGCGGCTCGTGTTCGACCCCCGCCATCAGGTATTCGATTACTACGACTGGCCGGTGCCGGCTTTGGATGCCGGCCTGATCGTGCGCGCGTCGCTGCTGGCGGCGGGGCTTGTCCTTGGATTCATATTACTGGCGCGACGCAACTGGGCGGCGTTGCCTCTCTTGCTTTTTTATGCCGTGCTGGCACCCAGCTCGAGCTTCATCACCTTGCATAACCAGGCGTTCGAGCATCGCATGTACCTGCCGCTGGCCTGTGTGCTGGCGCTGGTGGTGACGGCGGGTGCCATGACGTTGCGCGGCACGGCATGGCTGGGCAAGCCTGGCCGGCGCCAGGCGCAGGTCGCGGTGCTGGGCATTCTGGCGGTGGTGGTGGCATGGCATGCGTGGCTGACGTATCAGCGCAACGATATGTACGCATCCGCCGAGCGGTTGTGGCGCGATACGGCAGAGAAGCGTCCGCGCAATGCTCGGGCCTTCATGAATCTCGGGGAGGCGCTCCTGCAGCGCGGTGCGGTTTCCGAGGGGCTTGAGATGCTGGAGCACGCGCTGGCGGTCGGCTACCGGCCGGGGCTGCAGTCGCCCGCGCACCACAATCTGGCCATGGTCTATACGGATCTGGGGCGGCTTGACAAAGCGCTGCACCATTACGGCCGGGCGATTGAAACGGACCCCGGAAAGGGGTCGGCGTATGTGAACCGGGCGGTGATCCATACGCAGCAGAAGGCGTATCGGCTGGCGGCCGCGGATCAGGAGAAAGCCATCGCGTTGTTGCCTGCGGACGGGATACTGCGGCTTCAATACGCCTACAGCCTGTCGAATCTGGGGCGGTATGCCGATGCAGCCGCGCAATTGGCGGAAGCCCGCCGCCTGGGTCAGGTTCCTCCGGCTGCATTTGCCCGGCAGATCGAGGCGGGGCTCCGCGTTGAGTTGAAGGGAAAGGCGGCCGGCGATGGCAAGTGAGAACTACAGCATCGTGATTCCCTGCTACAACGAGCAGTCCGGGGTGCGGGCGACCGTCCAGGCCATTCTCGCGAATGCGGACGGGCGAATGCGGGAGGTCATCGTCGTGGATGACGGCTCGAATGACGGGACGGCTGGCGAGCTGGCGGGGATTTTCGACGAACGCGGTTTGCTGCGTATCCTGCGGCACCCGCAAAACCGGGGCTATGGCGCATCGCTGAAGACGGGCGTCCGCAACGCCGGCGGGGATGTGGTGGTCATTACGGATGCGGATGGAACCTATCCGAATGAACGCATCCCGGAACTGGTGGATCGCATGGGCGAGGCCGATATGGTGGTCGGGGCGCGCACCGGTGCAACGGTGCATATTCCCTTCGTGCGCCGCCCTGCCAAATGGCTGCTGGGCTGGCTGGCGAACACCCTGGGCGGACGGCGGATCCCGGACTTGAATTCCGGTTTGCGGGCGATGCGGCGCGACGTGCTGGAACGCTATCTGGGGCTTTTGCCGGACGGGTTCTCGTTTACGACGACGATCACGCTGGTGATGCTGAGCGAGGCCCGGCGTGTGGAGTATATTCCGGTCAACTACCATCAGAGGGAGGGCCGGTCGAAGATCCGTCCGGTGCGCGACACCCTGAATTTTGTCCAGTTGGTGTGCCGGGCCGTGCTCTGGTTTGATCCACTGCGGTTCTTCATTCCGCTTAGCCTGATGACGATTGCCGCTGGAGCGGCCATTCTCCTTTTCAGTATGGCTTTCATGGAACGGGCACTGGATGTCACCTTTTCAATTTTTGTCATGACCGGGGTTATCCTGCTGGCGGTCGGCATGCTGGCGGATCTGATCGACAAGCGGTTGCGTTAGGGAGTGGGGTCTCGGTGTACGAAAAAGGAAGTCAACGTCGTGGCGGCTAGGAACAGGCAATCATGTTGAGAGAAATCTACGCGAAGAAAGCATTATCGCAGATACCCAGGCTTCTTGGCAATCTGGATCGGAACGAGTTCTCACCGACATACGGTTGTTTCCATCGTGACTACTGGCTGGACAAGACATCGGATTTTCCGGATGCCGTCCGGCAGTTCGGCGTCCATTCGCTCGCGCTTGTCTATAAGCACGACTTCCCGGGCAATATCTACAAAGGCAATGCAAGGGTTCATGACTGGGCCATTGCCGGCATGTTATACTGGTGCCGCATCCAGCATGCGGATGGCTCATTTGATGAGTTCTATCCGTATGAACGGGGTTGGGTGGGCCCGAGTGCGTTTACTGCTTATACCGTGATCGAGTCTTTCAACCTGCTTCAGGATGAGATGCCGGAAGAGGCGAAAGAAATAATTCTTAAAGCGATTGGGAAAGTTGCCTACTTCATAGCCGGAGGGGACAAGGAGGAGGATCACCTGGCCAATCATCATGCGATGGCCTGCCTGGCGCTTTGGAAGTCTTATCGGCTGCTTGGTGGTGACCATTTAAGAGTTGCCTATCAAAATGCATTCGAGGTTTTCCTGACGTATCATAACAAAAAGGAAGGTTGGTCGCGTGAGTATGATGGCATAGACCCGGGCTATTTGTCGGCGACTGTATCCTTTCTCGGGAAGGTATATCAGGACAACCGGGACCCGGAAATCCTGCAGGTATTGAAACAATCGGTCGGGATGTGCTCGTATTTTGCCTACCCGAATGGTTTTTACGCAGGCAGTCTCGGCAGTCGGAACACGTTGCATTTCTATCCGCACGGTTTTGAGATCCTCGCTGATGAAGTACCCCTGGCCGGGGCCGTAGCCGAAAAGATGCTGGTTGGTCTATCGGAAGACAAGCTGGTTGCGCCCGAAATCATGTCGGATCGTTATGCCTGCTATCGTGTTTCGGAGTTCCTGCAATCCTATCTGGATTACAAGGACAGGCCGGGCGAATCCGTTGAACTGCCTCATGCGCGAGATGGTTTGCAGACGTATTTTGAAGACGCGGGGATATTTGTCAGAAACGCAGGGCAGAAACATATCATCTGCAATATCGCCAAGGGCGGGGTTGTCAAAGTGTTTGACAGGGATAGTGGCAAGTTGATTCTCAATGACTGCGGAGTAATCGCGAAACTGGCTGACGATCAGGTGGTCAGTTCGCAGTGGATCGACCCTGAATACAACATTGCAGTCAATGCTGACGGCTGGACTGTAAGCGGAAACCTTCATTTCATTCCGGCCAACAAGTCATTCACCGTTTTCAAGAGTCTGGTTTTCAGAAGTGTACTGCTTCTGTTTGGCTGGAGTCCATGGTTCTCGCATTTATTGAAAGGCAGGATCAGGAAGGCGTTGATAATGGGTCAACGAAAGTCGCCTGTGAAATTCAATCGGAGTCTTAAGATCGAGGGTGAAGGAATATGCCTGGTTACGGAATTGGAATGGTCCGGCGAGTCGGAAATCAAAGCGTTATCGATCGGGGGGGAATTCTTTGTCCGTTATGTCCCTCAATCAAGGTATTTTCAATCTCAGGAGCTGGATATCGAGGCGTGGCGGGCGAATGATGAAGAAGTAACGCGAATCAATCTGGCAAGAAAATATCGGCATCTCAGCAGAATCTGTGGGTAGGCACCTGTAGCCGGGGTCGGTGACCCCGGCTGTGCATGGATTAGCAAACGGGAGAGTGGCTTCGCCATGCGCCTTCTCATGGGCACCGGGGTCACCGACCCCGGCTACAAGGCTTTTGCCGGCTACAAGGTATTATGAGGCGATTATGGCAAATGGTTAAGAAAGCGGCCAAGTTATAGGTAAGCCAGCCGCCCGGGGCACCGGGCGAAAATGAACGGGTAACTGGAGAAAAATCGAATCGAACATCCAACAACCAACGCCCAACAACCAACGTCCAAGTTGGGGAGCATTTCCTTGGATTGTTGGGTTGAAATGAATTGAAGTTATAGGTAAGTGAACAATAAAATGACAGCTAACACGGTTTCAAATGGTGTATTGGGCACGGACTATGCAGATGGACGGAAAAGGAAGAACGAGTTGGTCTTCCGATACAAGACACGGGCGTGCCTGGTGGCGAATCTGATCGCCGAATACGGACGGAAGACGGATGGCCTCAATATCCTGGATTACGGGGCTGCCGAGGGCTTGACGCTGCTTGAACTTGATCGATTACTGCCTGGCAATCGTTATTGCGGAATAGAATATTCAGAGGAGCTGATCAACAGGGCACCGAAACTGCCGGATAACATTAAGCTGCTTAGGGGGGATGTGACGAACCTGGACGATGATGTCAAAAGGCAGAAGTATGATGTCGTGGTCGCCCTGGCTTTGCTCGAACACCTTAAGAATCCGATCGATTGTTTGCGGGAGGCGAAATTCGTGATGAATGCAGGAGGGCTTCTGATCGCCACGTCGCCGAATCCATTCTGGGACGCGGTATCAACCCGGTTCGGCCTTCTGAAGGGCGGTCAGCATGAAACCGATATGAGTAGACGTGTCATGATCGATATCGCGAGAAAAGCGGGATTTGAAGTGGCCGGCTTTGAACGATTCATGTGGGCACCTGTATCTGCACTTCCGTATCTGGGTCTCCGGATATCGCCAAGGATGTCCTTGCGGATCGACAGGACCATAGCCAGGCTGCATGTTCTTGATTTCCTGTTTGTCAATCAAGTGATGGTATTGACACATGGATCTTCCAAATGCGCTTCTTACAGGCGGACGGAAGCATGACGGAAAGGCTCAAGACAGCAAGGGTATGGAACGTAGGAGCTCGATAGCATTGAAAGTACTTCTGATCAATCCGCCCCGGGTCAACGAGATCACGGGAAACAACCCCTCCGTCATTGAGGCGAGCCGGGGCTGCAATCCGCCCCTCGGCCTGCTTTACATCGGCGGCCTGTTTCAAAGGCTGGGCGCAACCGCGGCTACTGATGTTCTCGAATTTATCTAGACAGAGGCAGGATTTAGTTAGTGATTGGTATCGTTCAGGCGATTTTCTTCTGCAGCAGGCGCAGAGTCCCCGACAGGATGGCGGACGGTTTCGCCGGGATGACGACGGCGGGTTGCGGTTTGAACTGGCACCCGAAACGTTTCTTCAAGCGGAAGATCGGGTCGTTCTCGTTATTCGATGTCAGCCCGAAATCCACGGCGGCAAACCCCAGCGAGGCGGTGTGCTCAATGGCTTCCCAGTATAACGCATATAGTGGGTGGTAGTGGTTCGGAAAATCATGGTTAAGGGCAACATAGCGAAGGTAGGCGATGCATCGGCGATGATCAAGCAGTGTCAGCAGTCCGCCTGCGGTCTCCTCGCCGCGTGCGAGCAGGGTGGTGCGCACGTCTTCCGGCGGCAATTCTGCCTGCAGTCGGTGAAAATGGTTTTGCGGGAACGGTTCGGCCCTGATGGATCGCATGTTCTGGTCGTAGTAACGATAGAAGGTCTTGTGATCTTCCGGGGTTGTGGCCTCCCGGATCGTGAAGCCCTCCTTTTTAAAGCGCAAGATGTATTTTTGCTGGCAGCCCTGCTTGCTGAAAAATGTGTTCCAGAGATGGACGGGAGGATGGGCCGCAAGATCCAGAGCCATGGTGCCGACGGGGGCCGAGAAGGCGGTCAGGTATCGGTGGCAGATCTGGTCGGTTGACAGACTGTTATTGAAAACAAGCCTCAGCCAGGAAGCCTTGCGGTTGTGCGCGGTCTCGAATCCAAGGGCGACGAGCTGGCGCAACAGCCGGGGACACGACGACTCTGGATCCATGAGGATCGTCTGGATGTCGGCACTTGGGAATGGGGTGAGGCGCAGTCCGAGATGATAGCGTTCGGTCGCAAATCCGGCCAGGGCCACCGTCCTGCCAGTCTCCCGGTTGACGATGCGGAAGTAGTCGGATTTCGTGCCGTCCGGATCGAGAACCCGTCGCCAAGGGATACCATGAAAGAGGGTGCCGCCTAGGCGGAAGGCATCCTGATCCCATGACCCGGGATTGTTCGTCGTTACGGTGATGATGGTGTAAGTTTTTGCCATATGGTGTCGGCGATGTCTTCTTCAGATGATCTTGCCGTCGATCATGCTTCCGCGTCCTCCGGTTGCAAACTTGCATGGCGCAGCACTTTCGCTTGCTTGTGTTGGCACTGCCTGGGGATTGAGCAAGGACTGGGTAATACGATCAGGTGTCACAGCCCCGTGAAAAGGATTTCCGCATCGGGCGACATGACCCTGTCGTTCTTCAAGCGAATCCTTTGGGAATAGAATCGCTCCGGCCACCCCGGTTCGTCCCTACTGGATCGTACCGGTGTGATCTTGCCCCGCACTGCGCGGCGCATGCTTGCGGATTCGCTGCCTTGATAGCCACGAGAAAACGCTTGTGTCTTGCGGTTGTCCCATCTGTTGCCTGTCGGATTCCGAATTTACAGCAAGTTCATCGTAGATGATGCCGGAAAGGCTATTGCCTGGTTCTCGTGGTGATGTTGCGCACGATGTACATATTAATCCTAGCGCACAGAAGAGCATGACATGCATGGTGATACGTTTTTTCATAGTGGCATTTTCCCTTATCGAGTTTGATTTGTTGACTGGACGTCCCTGCGCAACCGGATTGCAGATGCTACAATGCAAACACTATAGCCCGTGCCCTGTTAGGAGGATGTTAGTGTCTCGTCAGATGTTCGTTGGGTGTCCGCGCAAGGGCGGCGAGATAGGGCGATAGGGCGCATTGCGCCAGAATAAAATGTTACCGAAGCAAAAATGAGAACTGCAGGATGTTGCGCCATAATTATGTTACCGAAGCCTTGAGAGAATAGCCTTAAGTTTGGCATCGATTTGTTTTCGTAGTTTGAATGGATCAAGGTTGATGAGCACGTCGGTCAGGTGTGTTTTCTGAAGTTCGTTTATATGGTCCGACGCAAGGAGTCTTTCGCATGGGGTTGCGGGCTGATCATACCGCTTATAGTATTTCGCCCCTCGTCGTTCTTTAAAGACCAGCCTTGTGCTTGAGCAAAAGAAGTTATTGAACAGTCCCGTGGCCTCATAGAGGGCATTGATATCCTTGACGAGTGTTTCATCCTCGATTCGCTGATAGCCCAGCAGCAGGCGTACATGCGTCCAGTTCTTCTGCTCGACATGAGGGTTGTCATTCTTGCGTCCCGGCCGCCCACGGGTCATCAGAACGGGTGTAGCGCGCTCACGGTAGTAGCTATGGAGGTGGCGATTGATGAATTCGCCACCGTTGTCGGTGTGAAAGCCCTTAAGAGTAAATGGTAGTCTGTTTTCAATGGTCTGAAGCAGTTTGTAAACACCATGCTGGCCCTTGTTCCATACAGCGCCATTTTCAGTCCAACCGCTCAGAATGTCAGTAAATGTGAGGCTCCAGACGAAACTGCCATCAAGCGAATTCCCGCAATGCGCAACGGTGTCGGCCTGAACGAACCCAGGCTCGGAGACATCGGCATGGCTGATTTTAAGCGGTATGCTGCTCTTCAAATAGTTGCCGTGCTGCGTGCCGCTCAGCCCCCTGGCTCCATGTTTTTTACGGATGGGCTCAAGAATCCTGTCGAGAGTCCGAGTTTTCAGATTCAGTAGTTTCTCCCTGCTCTGCGGATCCAGATCACCATGTTTGATTTCGTAGAATGGCAACCATAACCGGATCATCCCAGACATGCGCTTTGAACAGGGTCTGTCGCTATTGAGCCAAATGCTCTCGAGCACTCGAATCTCTATATCGCCGTATAAGCTCGGCCTGCCGGGATGCTTGTGGCGGGTTCTTGCATCTGCCCGGAGCAGCCGAATGGCGTGCTTGCGGTGATGGCCGCAAACCTCGCAGAACTCATCCAGAATGTGACTTCTGCCCGTTTTTGACGCACGCCTATAGCGGTCTTTAATCTTCGCCAGATACTCGCGCTTTGACTGATTTACCATAACTAAATGTTCCTTTCCCGTTGGTAACATCAATTATGGCGCAACGGGGGTAACCCCGCTCAGCATTTTGACGGGCCTCGGTAACATTTAATATGGCGCAATACGAGGATGTGCCCCGTGTTCGAGAGGAAATCGCCAAGGGCAAGGTGCTCGACGGGCTGATCGGGCAACTGTGGAAGCTGGCAGAGGATCTGG
>JAIFLS010000003.1 GCA_020048935.1 bacterium
TCGTGCCGTCATTCGGATCCCTTCCTGCGAGGAAAAATCAATCAACCGTTAAAAGATCCATGGTCACCGACCATGAAGCGGAAATTTACAAAGTGTTAAGGATAAAACGCTTTGCCGATTTTGCAACATAAAACCATAGGGAAGCGCCGGCTCACTGGCCGAACAGGTCAAGCTGGGCGGCTTCGGCCATCGGCAGGCGGCCGCTGCGCCGCCGCCTGGCAATCTTCGGCTGCCCCGTGTCAGCCAGTTCGCCCTCCTCGAGATTGGCCAGGATCTCCCGGGCGCGCGCGATCACCCCCTGGGGCATGCCCGCCAGCCGGGCCACCTGGATGCCGTAGCTCTTGTCGGCACCACCCGGCACGATCTTGCGCAGGAAGACGATGGTGTCGTCCTTTTCCCGGACCAGTATGTTGTAGTTGTTCACACCGTCCATGGTCAGCGCCAGATCGGTCAGTTCGTGGTAATGCGTGGCGAAGAGGGTCCTGGCCTTCACCTCCGCGGTGTTGTGGAGATGCTCGGCCACGGCCCAGGCGATGCTGATGCCGTCGAATGTGCTGGTGCCGCGTCCGATCTCGTCGAGCACGATCAGGCTGCGCGGGGTGGCATTGTTCAGGATGTTGGCCGCCTCCTGCATCTCGACCATGAAGGTACTGCGCCCGCGCGCCAGGTCGTCGCTGGCGCCGACGCGCGTGAAGACGCGGTCGACGACGCCGATCTCGGCGGATCCGGCCGGCACGAAGGAGCCCATCTGCGCCATCACCGCCAGCATGGCCACCTGGCGGATATGGCGGCTGCAATCGAGCACGGTATCGTTCGGCACGAACCGCTCGGCATCGGGCATTTGCTCGATCACCGGATGCCGCCCGTCCTTGATCACCAGCCGGTCGCTGTCGTTTATCTCGGGGCGCACGTAGCGCAGAGCCAGCGCCCGCTCGGCCAGCGTGGACAGGACATCCAGCGCGGCCAGTGCGTCGCCCGCGCGCTGAATGGCGGCGGTCTCGGCGATCACCGCGTCGCGCACCTCGCAGAACAGCTCGTACTCCAGCGCCATGGCACGGTCCTGAGCACCGACGATCTTGCTCTCGTATTCCTTCAGCTCCGGAGTCACGAACCGCTCCGCATTCACCAGCGTCTGCTTGCGCGAGTAATCCGCCGGTACATTGGCAAGCTGCGCCTTGGAAATCTCGATGTAGTAGCCGAATACCTTGTTATGCCGCACCTTGAGCGTCCTGATGCCGGTGCGCTCCTGCTCGGACGCCTGGTATTCCGCCAGCCAGTTGCGACCGCTGGTGGCCGCCTGCCGCAGTTCATCGAGCACCTCGCGGTAGCCGTCGCGGATGATACCGCCCTCCTTGATGGTCATCGGCGGCTCGGGATGGATCGCCGCGCCGATCTGCTCCACCAGTGCCGGCTGCGGCTGGATTTCCGCCGCCAGCCCGGCGAGCAGCGCGCAAGGGTGACCGCCGATCAGGGCACGGATTTCCGGCAGGGCCTCCAGCGACTGCCCGATGGCCAGCAGGTCGCGTGCGTTGCCGCTGCCGGTCCCGATCCGGGCGATCAGCCGCGCCAGGTCGCGCACGGGCTCGAACGCCCCGCGTACATCGTGCAGTAAGGCGCGCTCGCGCACCAGGGACTCGACGGCATCCAGGCGCGTGCGGATCGCGTCGCCTTCCGCCAGCGGCCGCAGGATCCAGTCGCGCAAGGCGCGCGCGCCCATCGGTGTCTTGGTCGTGTCGAGTACGTCCAGCAGGGTCCGCCCGCCGGTGCGCCCCCGGATCGGGATCAGGTCCAGATTGGCGCAGGTCGCCTCGTCGAGAATCATGAACGAGGAGGCCATCCGGGTCTGGAACCCGCGGACATGGGCGGTCTCGCGCCGCAGTTCCACCCGCACGTAATGCAGCAGCGCACCGGCACTACAGACCACCCCGGGCAGCCCCTCGCATCCGAAGCCGAGCAGGGAATGCACATCGAAATGCCGCGTCATCAGGTCATGCGCCGCCTCGTGGCCGAACGTCCAGTCCTCGCAGCGCGTCACCGGCAGTCCCGGCAGTTCCTTGAGCAGGACGTCGAGAGCATCGCCCACCACCACGGATTCGGGAATGACGCACTCGCCGGGAGCGTATCGTCGCAGCTCGTCGCCGACCGCCGCCGCATCCGCTAGTTGCTCGCCCCAGAAGGTGCCGGTGGAAAGGTCGATCATGGAAAGCCCGTAGGCATTGCCGACGCGGCAGATCCCGGCCAGGTAATTGAACTGCGAGGCGTCCAGCAGGTTGCCCTCGGTCACCGTGCCGGGGGTCACCACGCGGGTCACTTCCCGCCGTACCAGGCCCTTGGCCAGGGCGGGGTCCTCCATCTGCTCGCAGATGGCCACCTTCATCCCGGCTCGCATCATGCGGGCCAGGTAGCCTTCCAGCGCATGATACGGCACACCGCACATCGGCACCCCGTTGCGCCGGGTCAGCGCGATGTCCAGGACCGGGGCCGCCCGCCGGGCATCGTCGAAGAACATCTCGTAGAAATCGCCCATCCGGAAAAACAGGACGGCCTCCTCCGGCAGTTCGCTCTTGATCTGCCGGTACTGGCGCATCATCGGTGTCAATGTCTCTTCCGCCATCCTCGACTCCCGTCCTCTCCTTCACCGCGCCAGCGCGCACCAGGCCTCCACCGGCAGGTTCTCCGGCCGCACGCTGTCATCGAGCCCGGCGGCGGCCAGCCGCGCACGGCAGTCGTCAGCGTCCAGATTGAGCGAGCCGGGGGCTTTCGTCAACAGCGAAACCAGTTGCTTGCGACGATGCTGGAACGCGTAACGCGTCAACGCGTAGAAGCGCGGCAGCGCGGCGGCTTCCAGCAGGGGCTGCGACCGGCGACGCAGCGTGACGATCGCCGACCGGATCGTCGGACGCGGCCAGAAGCAGGTCGGGCTGACGATCTTCACGAGACGAACCTCGCAGTGCAACTGGCTCCAGAGTCCAAGCAACCCGTAGGCCTTGGTGCCGGGAGCGGCCGTCAACCGCTCGGCCACCTCGAGCTGCACCGTCACCGTCAGCGCCTGTGGCGGGAACTCCGCGCAAATCAAATCGAGCATGATGCGGCTTCCGGGATTGTAGGGGAGATTCGAGACCAGGCTGCCGAGCGCCTTTTCCCGCACCAGCGGCACGGCCAGATCCAGCGCGTCGCCCTCGATCAGATCGAGACCCGGCTCGCCGCCGAACGACTCCTGAAGCAGCGCGAAAAGCCGGCGGTCCTTCTCAATGGCCGTGACATGCACCCCGCGCTCCAGCAGCGCCGCCGTCACCACGCCCATGCCCGGCCCGACCTCCAGAACGCGATCGCCGGCACGAACCCCGGACGCCTCCACCAGGATATCCAGGATGTTGCCATCCACCAGGAAATTCTGGCCGAGGGCGCGACTGGGATGGAAGCCGCAACGATCGGCCAGTGCCCGGACTTCCGAGAGCCGCGTAAGCTGAATTCGTTCACCATTTCCCATACTATGCCATCGCCATCAGAATGGCTTTTCTTCCAGGACCCGTACAAACGCATCGCGCCGCAACTGCACGATCCATTCATCGTAAAGCCGCTTTTCCAATTCCGAACGTAATTCTTGCTCGATATCCGCATAGGCATCCTCAAACGTGCGACGGGCCGCCTCGCGGCGCCCCCCCACTTTGACAAGGGCGTAGTGCGGCCCGATCTCGACGGGGTCCTTGACCACGCCGATCTCCGCCTGCATGACCAGATCGCGCAGCTCGGGCCGCAGCATATCGGGCTCGACCCAGTCACGCATGCCGCCGCTCGCGGCCAGCGTGTCCTCCGAGAAGCGCTTGGCGACCTCGGCAAAATCCTGCCCTGCGGCCAGTGCGGCCTGGACCTCGGCCAGCTTCGCCTTCTGCGCGAGGCGCCCGGCGTCATCCTCCCCGATGCCGATCACGATCATGCTGAACATCACCGCTGGCGGGGTTTCCTGCTTCTCCGGAGCCTTGTCGAAGCGTTCGCGTACCGCCAGTGGCGAGACCCGCACCTGGCTGTCCACGCGGAGATTGCGCATCGCGCCCACCACGATCTGCTCGCGGATCTGCTCGCGCCAGGCGCTCTCGCTATGCCCTTCTTCCGCCAACGCCCCGAGAAAGGCCATGCGGTCATTCTGGAACATGTCGCGGATCACGTTCTGCACCCGCTCCTCGATCATCTCATCCGGGATCTTGATCAGCTTCTGATCGGCATAGGCGTCCAGCATCATTTTGCGGTTGATCAACTCGCCGAGGGTTTTCAGGTAAAGCGAGTTCGCTTCCTCGCCACCCTGCCGCTGCCGCTGAGCCACCATCTGCTGCAAAGTGCGCGAGGCACCCAGCACATCGCTATAGGTGATCACATGGGCATTGACGTAGGCGGCCACACCGTCCACGCGCACCGTCTCGTCCTTGGCGTCCCCCGCCCACGCCACCTGTGCAGCCAGGCATCCGGCCAAAAGCCCTGCCACCATCGTTGTCTTCATTCATGCTCCTGTCGTTCGCACATACTGACACGCTTTCTCTCTAACATCCCATCACGCAGGCTTACAACGCCACGGACGGGGTGGAACCCGTCCCTCCCGGATCACCGCCGCGCATTGTGCTCGACCAGCGCCTGCCGCAGCACCGCTGCGTTTTTCCCCGGCGCGGCGGCCCCGCTGGCCACGGCCGCCTCTGCCACGGCGGCGGACACCTCGACAAAAAGCCGCCGGTCAAACGGCTTCGGAATGATGTATCCCCTGCTGAACTGTAGGGTCTCATGCGGATAGAATGCCTTGACATCATCAGGAACCGGCAGGCGCGCCACGGTCGCCAGCGCATCGGACGCGGCGATCTTCATGGCCATGTTGATCGTGCGTGCACCGGCATCCAGCGCCCCGCGGAACAGGAACGGGAAGCCAAGCACGTTGTTGATCTGGTTCGGGTAGTCGGACCGCCCGGTCGCCATCACATACGGCGCATCACCCATCGCGTCAGCCACCACCTTCGGGTCGATCTCGGGCACCGGATTGGCCATGGCGAACACCGCCGGAAAAGAGGCCATGGACTTCACGTCCGCGCCCGCGATGCAGTTGGCCGCCGATACACCAACAAACACATGCGCCCCGCGCATGGCCTCGCCAACCGTGCGTGCCGTTGTCTCTGCCGCATGTTCCAGCTTCTTGCCGCTCAAGCCCGCGCGCGAACGACTGATCACGCCGCGCGAATCGCAAAGCACGACCTGACCCACCCCGGCCGCCTTGAGCATCTCGGCAATCCGGATGCCGGCGGCACCGGCGCCATTAACCACGACCCGCAGCTCATCCATGCTCCGCTCGCACAGCCGGCAGTAGTTTGTCACCCCCGCCAGCGTGATCACCGCCGTCCCCCATTGGTCGTCATGGAACACCGGAATATCAAGCATCGCGTCCAGCCGGTCCTCGATCTCGAAGCAGGCCGGGGCGGCAATATCCTCGAGATTGATACCGCCGTACATCGGGGCCATGGCCGCCACGGCATCGATGACCCGCTGCGGATCGGTCGGTCCGGTGTTGGCACCACCCTGCCGGCAGTGGTTCAACGGCACCGGCCAGCCATCGACATCGCCGAACTTCTTGAACAGCACAGCCTTGCCCTCCATGACGGGGATGCTGGCACTGGCACCCAGATCTCCCAGTCCCAGGATCGCCGTGCCATCGCTCACCACCGCCACCAGGTTGCGCTTGGCCGTCAGGCGGAAGACTTCCGCCGGATCCGCCGCGATCGCCTTGACCGCATCGGCCACGCCGGGCGTATAGGCCAGGCACAAGTCCCGCACACTTTGCAGCGGGCGCGTGCAACGCATCCCAATCTTGCCGCCTAGGTGATAGCTGAAAACATCGTCCGTCGTGATCTTCATATACGATTCCTTCCAGAAAATGAGGATTTCCAGAGCCGATAAAGAAGGGTACTTTAACAGAATCGCACGAAGATGCAATCCCTGCGACATCCCTGCGAATTCGTTATCGACCCGCCCTTGGCAATCCGTTAATCTGACCATCAAATGAACTCGACCCCTTGTCATTTAAAGACGTATTCCGTACGGCCAATCCTCTGCAGTAGAATGCTCGGGATTGCCATCTCCGCCAGCATGACCACGCCAGCCGCCCTGGCCGCCCCCGCGTCCGCGCTTCCCGCTGCCGGCGACAATCCCGCCCCCCTGTTCGCCCTGGCCGCCATTATCGCCATCCTTTTTTTCACCCTGCTGAACCGGCAACTGAAGATCAAGCGCCTTCGCCAGGATCTGGATACACTCGAGAACGAGCACCGCAAGATGCTGGACGATTTGCAGCGTTTCACGGCGATCACGAACCAGGCGAGCGAGGCGATCATGATCACCGACGCACAAAGCCGGATCGTCTACATCAATCCCGCCTTTACCTCACTGACAGGCTACACACGCCACGATGTCCAGGGCCAGACGCCCCGCCTGCTGCGCACGGACCGCCACGACGAGAAATTCTACCAGGACATGCGCGAGACACTGCGCACGAAGCATCTCTGGAAAGGCACATTCACAAACCGGTGCAAGGATGGCACCACAGTGGAGCTCGAAACCGTCATCACCGCCGTCTTCGATGGCCAGGGGCAGCTTTCGAGTTTCGTTTCCGCAGCCCGTGACGTCACCCATGAGCACCAGCTGGAGATGCAGCTTCGCAATGCCCAGAAAATGGAGGCGCTCGGTACGCTGGCAGGTGGCATCGCCCACGATTTCAACAACATTCTCAGTGCCATCATCGGCTATACGGAGCTCGGCCTGATGGACACCCCCGAGGACTCGCTCGTCCATGACCACTTCAAGCAGGTGCTGAAGGCCGCCCGGCGGGCGGCTGATCTCGTGTCGCAGATCCTCACCTTCAGCCGGCGCAATGCCCGCGAGCGCCAGCCGCTGCTGCTGGGGCCGATCATCGACGAGGCGCTCAAGCTGCTTCGCGGCACGCTGCCGACCACGGTCGAGATCCGCAAGGCTCTGGCAGAGGACATGCCGCCCATCATGGCCGACACCGCCCAGATGCACCAGATCATCATGAACCTGTGTACAAACGCCAACCAAGCCATGAGCGAACACGGAGGCGTGCTGGAAGTCGGACTCCGCCCGGTTTCGATCACCTCCGTCCGCACCGCTTGGCAATCCACCCTGAAACCAGGGAATTATGCCGAACTGACCGTGGCGGATACCGGTCACGGGATGACCCCCGAAACCATGGCACGGATCTTCGATCCGTATTTCACCACCAGGCACGGCGGCGACGGCACCGGGCTCGGCCTGGCAACGGTCCACGGGATCGTCTCGCTTTACGAGGGCGCCATCCATGTGGATAGCACCCCGGGAGCCGGGACCCGGTTCACCATCCTGCTCCCGGTATGCCCCGCGGACGCCGTCATCCCCGGATTCCCTGAAGAACAGCGAATGCTACAGCACGGCAACCAGGCCCGCATCCTCGTCGTGGATGACGAGGAGTCGATCGCCAAGATGATCGAGACCACACTGACCTGGCTTGGTTACCGGGTCGAGGCGTTCACCTCCAGCGTCAAGGCTTACGAAGCATTCAAGAGCGCCCCGGCCAAGTACGACGCCGTCGTCACCGACCAGACCATGCCGAACTTGCCGGGGGCGGAACTGGCAAGGCTGCTGCTCGCCATCCGCCCGGAGATTCCCGTCATCCTTTGTTCCGGATACAGCGCATCCATCGATGCCAACAGAGCCAAGGCAATCGGGATCCGCGAGTTTGTGATGAAACCCATCGCCGGGCGTGCCCTGGCGGCTGTGCTGCAGAAACACATCCAAAACGTATCCGATGCAACTTCCTGAAACCGTCAAAGCCAAACTCCAGACGCTGCCGGACAAGCCCGGCTGCTACCTGATGCGCGACCGCAACGGACGCATCATCTACGTCGGCAAGGCCGTCTCGCTGCGCAAGCGCGTTCAATCCTATTTCCGCGACGCCACCCTCAAGAGCGCCTCGCCGAAGCTGCGCGGCCTGGTGCGCAGCGTGCATGACATCGACATCATCGTCGTTCATAACGAGGCCGCCGCGCTGCTGACCGAGGGCGAGCTGATCAAGACCTACCGCCCCCGCTACAATGTGGCATTCAAGGATGACAAGCGGTTCCTGCTGCTGCGGTCCGACCCGCGTAACGCCTTCCCGCGTTTCGATCTCGTGCGTATCCGCCGCGAGGACGGTGCCCTCTATTTCGGTCCCTACGCCTCGTCGCCTGCCGCGCGCTGCACGCTTGACTTTGTCGAGAAGCACTTCGGCATACGCAAATGCGCACCGGCGCTGCCCGATGCCTCCACCTACAAGCATTGCATCAACGATATCGTCCGTTTCTGTTCCGCCCCCTGCATCGGACGCGTGAGCGCGGAGGACTACCGGAAGCGGTTCGACGACGCCTGCGAATTCCTGCGCGGACGCCGGCCGGACCTGCTGGCCGATCTCCGCCGCCAGATGCAGGAGGCCGCCACCGCGCTCGATTTCGAGCGTGCCGCCGGCCTGCGCGACACGCTCCAGATGCTCGACCGCGCCATCCGCCAGCACGCCCGCGTCGCCCCGACCCCGCGCATGCGGCAAGACGCCGCCATCGAAGGCATCGAGGCCCTGCAGTCGCATCTCGCCCTGCCTGCCCTACCCCGCGTGATCGAGGCCTTCGACATCTCGAACATCTCGGGCACCTTCGCCGTCGCCAGCATGGTCTGCGCGGTGGACGGCATCCCCGCCCCTAACCGCTATCGCCGGTTCCGCATCCGCACAGTCAGCGGCAGCAACGATCCGGCCATGATGGCCGAGGTCATCCAGCGCCGCATCCGCGGGCTACAGGAAAGCGGCTCGCCCTTCCCGGACCTGATCCTGGTCGACGGCGGGATCACCCAGCTCAAGGCTGCGCGCGCCTCGCTGGCCGAACGCGGGGCGACGGCCATCCCGACCGCCGGACTCGCCAAGCGCTACGAGGAGATCGTCACCGGAGAGCAGGCCCCGCCGCTGATGCTGCCAACCGACAGCCCCGCATTGAAGGTACTGCGGCGGCTGCGCGACGAGGCGCACCGATTCGCCATCACCTATCACCGCGAGCTGCGCAACCGACGCATCCGCGAGTCCGCGCTCGATGAGATCCCCGGCATTGGCGACAAGCGCAAGCAGCTTCTCCTGCAGCACTTCGGCTCCGTCCGCCGCCTCACCACCGCCGCCCCCGAAGCCATCGCCGCCATCCCCGGCATAGGCCCCGTCCTCGCCAAGCTTATCCACGACACCCTTTCAGCCAACCGCAGCGACCAGTAAGGGGGTGATGCGGAGGTAGGCCGTTACCGCAGACCGAATGGACTCGGGACAGAAGCCTACGACTTCATGTTTCGCGTACCCACGAGATTCCATATAGCGATTCAATCGTTCAAGGCGATCAGAATGGTATCCGTGTCCAAACCCGTGCAGTTAAGCAGGGCGTCGACGGCACCTTTCGTGTCCTCCGCCATGAGCATGATTTCCCTGGCAAGCGGGTTATCCGGCAATAGGCTCGCCGTCGTCTCGGCGATCTGGTCCACCTCGGCGATGAGCCACTCGCCGTCGGCAGGCCTCACCGGTTCGGGGCGGTCATCTAGCAGGAAGAACCCGGCGACGATAAGGCAAAGCATGGCCGGAACAAACACCAGCGCGTTTCTCATGATCGGCGCGGACCTCGGCACTAGCATTAAATCCGCCATACATCCGGCATCCGGAGCGTCATTGACAAGTCGATGCGTGAGCGCATGCGACAGATCGTGGAACCGCCGGCAGCCGGGGCAGGCGACGATATGACGCCGTACAAAACCTGGATTGTCCCTGTCTGAGTCTAAGGCATTGGAGATCATGAACCGGATCATCGTGCAGAACATTATCTGGACCCTCCTTGAATGGGCCGGTTGCCGGTCATCTCCCTGACCAGTGCCATCCGTCCCCTGTGCAACAGGACTTTGACATAGACCTGCGATATCTCCATCCGTCTCGCGGTTTCCTTTACCGTGAGGCCTTCGCCGTATCGGAACCAGAGGGCGGTTGCCTGATTCCGGGGCAGGAGCGTGCGGGTCTGCTCCCATAGATTCCGATCCTCCTCCTGCTGCACCAGTACGGTTGCTGGATCCCGCTCATCCACCATTTCGATCACATCGACCGGTACATCGATACGCTTGCGATGATGACTGTAGGAGAGTCGTGCGGCGATCGTGAAAAGCCAGGTCTTGAAACTGTACTGCTCGTTGAACTGATGGAGCTTATCATATGCCCTGATGAAGGTATCCTGCACCAGGTCTTCCGCATCCTGCCTGTTGCGCACTCGCTGGTTGATGAACGCCAGCAGCGGTTTTGAATAGCGCCGGACGAGCTCCTCGTAACAGTCCGCGGAGCCGGATACCGCATGGGAAGCCAGCTCTGCGCAACTCAAGGCATCCGTTTTCAATGTGTCCGTTGTGGCCATTGTACTCACGAAAGAGGACCTCTGTTACTGATCCGCCGGGACCTGCTTTTCCAGGCGGGGAGGCCTGCGCTGATGACGTTTCTCCATCCTCTGCCTCACGAACTCCATAAACGTCTCCGCATCCTGCCTGAACGAGAGCTTCACGATCTGGCCATCGGTGTTGATCTTAAACGCATTGACCATCCCAGCCATGGCGGGATCGTCTGCCGCGCCAAGCATGGCGAACGAGAGCATGCCTGTTAAGGCGTTGTTGATCAGGACAGCCTTGTCGGCAGCCTCCGCACCCATCTCCGCCTCGATCACCATAATCCCGTCGGTCTCCGCCGCAGCCAGAGTGAGACTGACCGCGTTCTTGAAAAACTGCGCCTTAGGGTTCTGGACTCCCTTGCCGTCGAACTGGTCGGCGTACACCATCATGAAGACATCAGGGGAAACCTCCGGGACGACAATCCCGTCACGGTTCGCTTTCAGCGATGGCGCCTTCATATCCAGGACGTCGATAGCGGCCTTGACGGTGGCCGCTGCCTTGCCGAGGATGACGGTGCCATCGTCATAGAAGGCGCACGAACCTTCCCGGTCGTGCCCGCCGCGATTGGCTTTCCAGGTATGGATCGTGCGGGCACCGTACGGTTGGGAAGCATGCGTCTCGTTCATCTCGAGCATGGCCGTGGCCTTCCGTGGGTCGAGGAGGCCCCTTATGATCATCGCTCCGTTCCCCTGGTTGTAGCCGGTACCGTAGGCGGTGACGCTGTCGATATCCTCAAGAGGGTTGAACCCGAGCATGGCGGAGGCGACTGCGATCCTGGCCGCAGCCTTGGCGTGTTCCGGGGTTGCGGTGATCATCTGGTGCAATTCCGTGGTGCGGTACTTTTCCCAGTCGAAATGCACAATCCACCTGGCATCCGAGGCGATGTCGGCCTTGTTCAGGGGGCCGGCCTGGACTGAACCGATGACCATCATACCAAGTACCGTTGCTGTAAACATCTTCATCATCAGATTCTCCTTCTGTCATTCTTGCCTTGCGGCGTCTAGTGAAACATGGACGCGCGTCTATCTCACTATACGCAATAACATAGCGAAAGGTTACAGCAGATGCGAGCTAACAGGAAAATCCGGCACGAGCTGGACCTTCAAGGATTATGGTTGTCCTCACGGAGGAAGAACTCGCTTGATCGATTGGTGCGACATGGTATGCTGTGCGTCATCGTCAATCGAATCATGAAGGGAATCCGTGCGTTACGCGTTTGTATCCGATATTCATGCCAACCTGCAGGCCTGGAATGCCGTCCTGACGGACATCGCCATCCAGCGGGTCGACCGCATCCTGTGCCTCGGTGACACGGTCGGCTACGGCCCGAACCCGTCTGAAGTGCTCGCCTCGCTGTACCGCCATGTGGATGGCTTCTGCATGGGCAACCACGATGCGGTCGTCTGCGGCAAGCTGGATGTAAGCCTGTTCAACGACCACGCCCGCAAAATGATCGAATGGACCCGCAGCCATCTGGCCGACAAGGCGGTCCGGTTCCTGGCCGGGCAACCGCTGACGATTTCCGGACCGGGATTCCGCTGCACCCATGGCGATTTCACCGAACCGGCCGCCTTCCACTACATCGAGGACACAACCAGCGCCGCCCCGAGCTGGCTGGCAGTCGAAGAACCGCTGCTGTTCTGCGGGCATACGCATGTGCCGGCACTGTTCGTGATCGGCAAGAGCGGCACCACGCACTCGCTGCAGCCTCAGTCATTCGTGCTGGAGCCGGGCAAGCGCTATCTCGTCAACCCCGGCTCGACCGGTAATCCCCGCAGCGGCGATGCGATGGCGACGTACTGCATCTATGACAGTGCCGCTGGCAGCGTGCGCTGGCAGACCGTCCCGTTCGACCTGGATGCCTGCCGCGCCGCCATCCGTGCGTCCGGACTGAATGAGGCCGACACCGGCTTCCTTGCCCTGGATCCTCGCCGTCGACTGGCCGCCGTGCGCGAGGCGGTTGACTTCTCACCCGCACGCAACGAGGCGGAGCAGGCAAAGGGGGTCATGGCGGTCAGCGAACTGGCGCGTCTAAGCCGGACCGCGCAACGCTGGAAACGCGCCGCTGTTGCAGCCATGGTTATCGGCACAATCAGCGCGGCAGCCGCGATCGGCATCACGTTGCTACGCCCCCCGGCGGCAGCCAGCGGGCTGCTGCTTCCGCCGGAAGAACTGGCGGCGGCCATGCCAGCGTCTGTCGCGGGCAACTGGCTGCCCCCCTTCCCTGCCGCCACCGACGGGCAGGCGCTTCCCGGCTGGCGTGTGCGGATCGACCGCCCGGAAACAACCGCATTGACAATGCAACCGGACGAAGGTAGCGGGCATTCACTATCGATCGTCATCACCGGTGATGCCCCGGCCCGTTTCCGGATCGAGTCGGTTCCGGTGCGGGTTCCCCGATCAGGCCCGGGGCGGTTCACGCTACGCTCGAGGCTGGAACGACCGGAGGGATTCATCGGTTCTGTGCGCTTTGCCGTGGAACAGCTCGGACCGGCAGAAGCGGGAGCATATCCTGTGCTGATGCGCGAGACAAAGGACCCGCCTGCGGTCAGCCCGCAAATCCGCTTCACGACTGAAGACAGCAAGATCATCCCCTCCGCGCGGTTCGTGCGCCTGGTGATCGAGGGCGAGCACAGCGGCACCGCCGTCATCGGGTCACCCGAACTAACCCCGGCAGAGTAGGGCCGTGCTCATTACGGGAGGGACAGCGTCTCGCTGTCCGACCGCCCGACTAACCACGCTGCTTTTCAAGAAAGGCTCCGCCATTCACCTTCTCATGCGCAACGGACGCCGAGGACGGCGTCCATCCCAACAACGGACGCTCCCAGCAACGGACTCCCGTGTCATAAATGCTATGGTTGGTCGCCCGAGACGGGATCGGTCACAGGGGTCGGTTTCTCTGCCGGACGAGGTAGAAGGGCAGAGCGCCGCATCTTGCGACGGTCGGCAAAGTTCCAGCCGGTCACGTCCCACGGTTGCTTGCGCTCACTGCCATAATACTTCAGCAATCCCAGCGGCGTCATTAGTGATCCCCCCTTTTCCGCATCGTCGACCGGCCTGCCATCCTTAAGCAGCTTCCCCTGCTGGCCCTCACTGCGTGTATCAGGGTTCAGGAACGTGATCTCCAGCGTCCACGTTTCCCGTGCATACACATAGACATCCTGGCCGCGCCACTCCCCCATGACTTCATCGACATGATTGGTTGAAGCCGCCTCCGCATCCCCCGTCATGCCCCCCCCTGCCTTCACTCCGGCTTCTGTTACCGGTTCCGCGCTCACCGCCGGTCCAGCTTGCAACGCCTGTTCAGCCCGAACGCCCGACGCCGCCAATGCCCCCGTCAGCCCCATGCACAACAACAGCCTCATTTCTCCTCCTTCTGCACCACCGCGATCGGGAATGCCCCGCTGATTTCACCCTTCAACACCGGATGCTGCGACGCGCCCAGCTTCTTTGCCGCTGCCGGCACATGACGATCCAGATGCTGGTACAGTTCCATCACCGAGATCAGGCCGTCGCCATCGGCATCCCCCGCACGCAAGGCCTCGCAAAGGAAATGCGTGAACACGCCCATGCCGTATTCAGGCGATTCCATGGAGACCTCGCTCGCACGGGATGCCGTCAGGACAACGGTACCACGGCTACCCGTCAGCGCATTAAGGTAATCGTCGTTCAGCCCGATTGCCTTCATGCCCTCGCGCAGCACCCCCTTGCCGCCATCCCCCGCCGCACCGGCATAGCAGGCATCCATGACAAAGAGCAGTTTATCGGCCCGGATCCGTCCGAATATACGCGAAAGTTCACTCATGGGCAAGGCCGTCCCGTACATGTCATCGATCCGGCTGTCGGCCAGCATCATGTACTTCTCCGTACCGTCCTCGGACGTGCCGCGCAGGGACGGTTCCGCCCCGCCGTGCCCCGAGAAGTAGATCATGACCATGTCGCGCTCCGCCACCTGCCGCGGCAGCCAGGTGCCGAGCGTGGACCGGACGGATTCCGCCGTGGCGGCGGAATTGGTCAGCACCAGGATATTCTCGGGACGATAGCCGCCCTGCCCGACCAGAACGGTCCGCAGCGCCTCGACATCGGCCGTCGCGTAGCGCAGTGACGGGATAGCGGCATCTGCATACGCCGACACACCGACCAGCACCGCCCAGCGGCTGGGATCGCCCTGCTCCATGACCGCCCTTGCCGTCTGGCGCTGGTGATGGGCCATCTCGCGCAGCATCTCGTCCCAGCGCGTATCGCGCGCGAACTGGATGATCCCGGCCCGGTAGTCGCCGTCCTCACCACCGCCCCCGGGATAAATACACAGACCGCTTCCCGCCAGCGAGGAATGCGAGGCATTCACTACCAGGGCCTGCCGCAGGGCGGCCGACGCCGCGGCGGCCTTTTGCGCCAGCGCTGCCGGCATCGCCGATTCCAGCCGTTGCAGGAACGCGCCCAGATCGACAAACTGAGGGGTCTTCGGTGCAAACCAAGGCAACCCGTCAAAACCGACCGTCGCCCCGCCGCCGGGTGCTTCAAGATGCTCGATAACCCCGCAGGCGACAGCATCCACCGCCGTGGCCAGCGCCGGGACCGCGGCCAGACGCACAGCACTGAGCGTTACCGGCTTCGAGCCATAGCTTTCGGTGTAGGTGCGGACCACCTCCCGGCAAAGCGATTCGGGATCCAGCGCGGGGGTTGACGCCAGAGCCGGCAGCCAGCGGTCGTAGGCCCAGCCCTCTCCCGGTTCCAGATCCTGCGAGCCGATGAAATAGCGGCCTCGCTCGCGCAGCTCGTAGACCACCTCCATCATCCCCATCAGACAGGCATCGGCACCGATCACCGTCATCGGCCTAAAAGGTTCCAGCGCCGCCCGCACCTCCCGCATTTCCAGAAAATCCGCGTCGGTATCATCCCACGCGATTCCCCGTGTGTTGCGCTGCCGGTTGACACGCAGCGGATTGAGCTTGCGGAACGGTGCCCCCCCATCGCTGCTGCGCCAGCCGCCGCCGTGGTTCCAGACCACCAGCATGGTGTTCGGCTGGGGGTATTTCGAGATCGACCACTGCACGAAATCGGACAAGGTCTTCGGATCGCCCATATTAAGTTCGCCAGCGGACTCGCTTGTCGGCAGCGACAGGTCCCATGAAGCCTTGCCGCCCTGCGCCGATGGGCGATTGACCAGGAACCGGCGGGCCTCGGTCCAATCGCCGTAATCCACCCGGTCCATCAGCACCGTTATCTTGAGCGACGCGGACGAGCCGATCTTCTGCATCTCGATGACATCATCCATCGCGTAGGGGTCGAGATTGTTGTCGGCCGCCATATAGACCATCACCAGCCAACCGGGCTTCCCGTCCGGCGGAGCAGGGAGCGGCACCGCCCCGCGCGTCCTTGCCTGGTCGTCCGCAACCGGTGAGACCGCTGGCGTTGCTTTTTCCGGCGCGGAGCGACCCTCCTTGAACTGCCGCCTTGCCGCCGCGTCCTGCTTGAGCCATTCATTGAAACCCGGCTCGCCCGCCACTGGCAGCAGGCAGGCAACCAGAGCCAACATCACGCTCAACACCTGTTTCACCGCGCACCTCCCTTGTCTACTGCCGGGCCACGCCATCGATCGGCACACAGACCTCCACCAGGCACAACCCCCGGGCCATATCCACCACACGCCGCCTGATCATCACCCCGCGCATGCGCAGCGTGATCTCCTCCTTGATGGTTTCCTCCTTGACGTCCTCGCTGACCTTGACATCCCCTTCTATAAAACTCTTGTTCATGTGACTGAACTTGAACATCAAACCCTTGGCCAGGTCCCGGATGGCCTCCTCCTCGACCCGGCGGAACGAGAGTTCGGCGTTGCCATAATGGAACGGGCCCACCATCGTCGTTACCGTATACCCACCCTCTTCCTTCCAGCCAACCCCCGGCATGGTCTCCGGCATCCCCTTCGAGAACGTCTCCACGGGATCATTGCACTTGCCGGAGGAAAGCAGCAGGTTCGTTTTCATATCGGCCTGCCGATCGAGCGAGAAGAGGATCAAGCCACCGAATCGGTGCCGCAAAAAGGAACCGAGAACGTCCAGACGCACCCGTTCGGTCTCGGCTTCCACGCATTCCCGTGCAATTCCCGACAGGATTACGCGGGCCTGCTCCATCGGGACGTCGTAGAAGATATCATCCACCACCACGCGCGATTCCCCCTGCTCGTCGACCACACTGAACGAACGGTATGTGCCATTGGCGAGGAACTCACGGGCACCCAGCGACCTGACCACCCCGTAGATGACCCAGTTCGGCAGGGAATACGCCTTTGCCAGCGGTGCCAGATGCGGCGGCAGCTCCACACCCAGACTCACCGGCACATCGCGCGAAACGCTCGCGTCCGGGGCGGAGAACCAAACCGGCAAATCCACTTTCGTCGGACGCAAGGTCATCCCGAGCGACGCGCTCTTCCCGCAACCGCTGCCGATCCAGGTCACGAGCATCGCCGGCAACGCCGCCGCCAGGACCACCCGGAACCCCGATCTCATCCGTTCGCTCACTGACCACCCCTTGCATCCAGGCCGGCCGTTTCCAGTTTGAACCGCTCATCCCCCAGCACGTGCGTCCGGGATGCCAGGCGATAACGCCGGATACCTTCGCGCAGGGCCGTGATCCGATCGTCAAGCGAGGGGTGATGACGGAACACATCCGGACCCATACCCAGCTCGCGCACACGCTCCAGATAGCTGATCATGGCATTCGGGTCATAACCGGCCGCGGCCGCGTAGGCTGCGCCGAAAAGGTCGGCCTCCAGTTCGTCCTCGCGTGCCCGCTTGCCAATAATCTTGAGATAGGAGGTGTTCGCCAGCCGTGTCAGGTCGGCCTCGACACCGCTGCGGGAGGTGTCGCCGGTAAGGGCGTTGAGTTCCGCAAACGGATCGTCGACATCGGCACCCATGGCATCGAGTTCGTCAAAAGCGCTGTCGCTCTTCCGGTGCGTGCCGCGTTTCTGGAACTCGCGCAGGCCATGATAAAGCGTGATGTGGGCGATCTCGTGCCCGATCTGGCAAGCCAGCTCGGCCTCGTTGCGGATCATGCCAAGCATCCCCCGGGTCAACACCACATTGCCGCCGGGCAGCCCGAAACCGTTGATTCCGGGATCGTCGGTCAGCGCCACTCGGAATGGCAGGTCATAGCGGGGGGTGCGCGCGCCAACCACGGCGGCCACGGCATTGACATAGGCAATGGCCTCGGGAGACTCCACGAACCCCGGGGAGATCAGCGTCGCCGTCAAAGCCCGGCCCAGCAAGTGCTCGGCGTCGGCCCGGATGATCACATTATTGGCGAATGGCGGCTGCGGCAGGCCGGCGAGGACACGCGGATCCGGTGCGGGGAGACTCTGTAGGATGCGCGATACCAGCACCGGGGGGATGATCAATTGCTCCAGCGTATCCACACGGGCGAAATCCGCCTTGTGCGTCTCGGCATAATTCGCCTCGAACGCGCCCTTGGTCGCCGCCGCGATATCCACCGACGAGATTACCATAGCCTTCTCGGAACCGAGCATTCCGGCATAACCGATACCGGCGCTGAACGGCTCGAAGGCGAGATGCGCAATCCAACCGCTACGTCCGCCCGCCGAAGCCTGCACCCAGTTACCGCGGGTTTCCGTGACGGACACCTGCATTCCCGGTTCCAGCGGCATCACAACGGGAAAAAAGCTCGCCGGCCCCTCACGCATGGTGGACGAGCGCCGGATCGCGCGTTCGGCACCCACTACCACGCTAGAAGCCACGACAAGCACCGCCAGGAAAACCAAAGAGAAACGCACCCGTCTCATTCAGCACCTCATGTCTTTTTTGAGTGAAAACCGCCATGTCCGATCTCCGGTACAGAACATACGCCCCCCCTCCTGTTTACTCAATCCAAAAAAAATATATTTCAGGGTTGACATTGAACGACGAAATCATCAGTATTGCTTCCATTCAGAAACAAGAGTGAAAGGTGATTCGATCGTTATCACCGCCGTACAACTAACAAAAGGGAGTAAGAATGAAGACGAAGATGCTGACAACCGTGGCCTTGGTAATGGCCGTTTCAACGCTGGCAATCTCGGCAGACGAGAAGCGGATTCCGACCCTGAAGGCTGGCAAGTGCGAGATCACGCTGCTCGACAGCAACGGGATCACGCCGCTCGAAGGAGCCCAGCTCGAACTCAAGCAGGCGGAAGACGG